>JANLTD010000471.1:0-1914 GCA_031362765.1 Acidobacteriota bacterium
AATCAACAAACTGAAGTTTGTTGGACTTTTTATTGTATAGTTTCTAACTGCAATACCTTCGCCAAACAGATATTTGAAAAATTGAGATCAGAGATGAAATGAAACGAATAGTTTAGTAGAGTTATTTTGACAAAAAATCCAACTAAACCACCCGTTCATTTCAATGGATATATTAACACTTTTTTCTTGTTTTGAAACTCTGACGACCGCGACTGCACTTCGTCAACTCTCGATTATTGCCCAAGCGATGTTGACCATGACGGGTCGCATCACGATGATCGGCATTTCCCGGTGGACTGAGAAAGGCGGCAGTTATCGCACCGTCCAACGCTTTTTTGCGACCAAATTTAAGTGGGAAGAAATCCTCGTCAAGTTTTTTTTGACTCATTTGCTTGACCCGACGCACGAGTATCTGCTGGCCGGTGATGCGAGCACGATCACCAAAGCCGGATTTCTGACACACGGGATTGGGCGGTTTTTTTCCGGTATTTTGGGACGATAGGGTGGTCAAAGGGTTGGAGTTTTTCGTGCTCTCGTTGGTGGATGTCACGCGGCGCAAGGCGTATCCGCTTTCGGTTAAACAAACCGTTCGGAGCGAAGCGGAAAAAGCGGCGATTAAGCGGCGGAAAAAGAAGCGCGCCAAAAAGCCGAAGAATGCCCCAAAGAAGTCGCCGGGACGGCATAAAGGAAGTCGGAACAAAGACAAGAATGAATTGAAATTATCTGCAGAACTGTTACGAATCAATGAGATGCTGGCGGGATTGTTGAAATTGTTGAGGAAGGCGGTGGCGGTCAGTTATTTGGCACTTGATGGACATTTCGCTCATAATCAAGCCGTGCGCGATGGCGCGTGCCAACGATTTACATCTGATTAGCAAGTTGCGGCGAGATGCGGCATTGTTTGAGAAATACGAGGGTGCACAGAGCGGACGAGGACCGAAGGGCGTTCCGCAATATGGGACACGGCTCGATTATGACAAAATTGCGCAGTGCTATTGGAAAAAGGGTAAGCGCCAAGGAGAAATCATCACGAATTATTATGAAGGGATATTTTTGCACAAAGAGTTCGGCTGTCAACTGAAAATCGTGATCATTGAGAAAATCAATGTCGGGACGAAGAAAGTGGGACACGTCCTCTTGTTCAGCAGCGATTTGGAATTGGGTTGGGAAAAGTTGATCGATTATTACAGTTTGAGGTTTCAAATCGAATTCAACTTTCGGGATGCGAAACAACATTTCGGACTTGAGGATTTTATGACGACGACGGAAACGGGAGTCGAAAATGCGGCGAATTTAGCGTTTTTGATGGTCTCTGTGAGTGCGAAAATGATCGAAAACAGAGGAGAAAACTGTGTCGGAATATTGGACTTAAAAACGCATTTTCGAGGAGTAAAATACGCGATGGAAACAATAAAAACCCTTCTGGAAAAAGCAGAAGGAATTATAATTGAGGAGGCAATTGAGCAAGTGAAAGAAAGAATGAGCAAATTAGGGAGCATCCATCAGCGGAAAGTTGCTATTTCTACTGCTTAATTGGCGAAGGTATTGATAGAACAAGAGGTGATTTTATGATAACAACGGCTCAGGATATTTTAGAACAATTCGGTCATCTTCCCATGACCGAAAAGAAAAAGGTTGTTTCGGTAATTTTGCGCGAATCTTTAGAAGTTGAAACTCCTGAATTGAGCGATGATGAACTTGTTTTCAACGCTGAAGAAATTTTCTTAGAACTTGATAAACGCGAGGCGGAAGATGGCAAATCCTAATCGCGGTGAAGTTTGGCTTGTAGATTTGGGTTATGCGGCAAAGGTGCGTCCATGTTTGGTTTTTAGTATTGAATAAGAATATTGTATTTATGGTATTATGTTGTAATTTCTATGAAATATTACGATATTTAATCATCTGAAACATCTG
>JANLTD010000473.1:0-4857 GCA_031362765.1 Acidobacteriota bacterium
AATTCCGGCATATTCAGTTGATGAACGTTTAAAGCGTGTATTGTCTAAATAGTTTCGCAATTTGGCAAGCCGATCTCTTTTATTATTAAATCGCTCCCAGTCGGAATCCCCCAAAAGCCCTATTTCGTGACCTTTAGGAGATAATCGCTGATCGGCATTGTCATGTCTTAGTGTAAGTCGGGCTTCAGCGCGTGAAGTAAAAAGCCGATAAGGCTCATCAACGCCGTGTTGAATCAGATCATCAACCAAAACACCTATATAACCCTCATCACGCCGCAAAATAAAAGCTTCCCTTTTATTAATATGAAGCGCAGCATTGATGCCTGCCATTAGACCCTGACATGCGGCTTCTTCGTAACCGGTCGTCCCATTAATTTGCCCGGCAAAATAAAGTCCTTTGAAACGGGTCGTTTCCATTGTTGGGGAAAGTTCACGCGGATCAATAAAATCATATTCAATCGCATAGCCGGGACGAATAATTTTTACATTCTCAAAACCCGGAATCATTTTGAGTAAATCTTGCTGTAATTCAGCGGGTAAAGATGTAGAAAAACCATTTAAGTAGACCTCGTTGGTATCATGGCCTTCAGGTTCGAGGAAAAGCTGATGTCGGTTCTTATCGGCAAACTTGACGACCTTGTCTTCAATCGATGGGCAATAACGAGGTCCGATCCCCTTTATCTTACCGGAATAAAGAGGCGACTGAAAAAGATTCTCGCGGATCTTGTTATGTAGATCTTCTCCGGTATAACCAATAAAGCATTGAATTTGAGGATGCTCTATTTTTTCGGTGGAAAAAGAAAAAGGTACCGGATTTTCATCACCGGATTGCGGTTCAAAAGCATCCCAATCGATTGTTCGGCCATCAAGCCGCGGCGGAGTCCCCGTTTTTAGTCGCCCGACCGGAAACCCCAGATCTTTCAGGCTTTGGGCAAGTTCAATCGAAGCGGGTTCGCCTGCCCGTCCGGCAGAAAAAGCCCGCTGACCGGTATGAATCAGACCATTCAAAAAAGTACCGGTCGCAACTATCACGGCTTTTGCTCCAAACCGACGCGTATCTTGCAGCTCAACACCGGTAACCTTAGTATTCTCAACAATTAGTTTAACAACGAGACCTTGCCGAAGATGTAAATCGGGCGTAGCCTCAAGGACACGGCGCATTTCAACCCGATATAAGGAACGATCGGCCTGGGCACGGGGAGATTGCACCGCTGGACCACGCGAACGATTCAGAAGCCTGAATTGAATTCCGGTGCGATCAATGACGCGCCCCATAATTCCACCTAAGGCATCAATTTCCCGAACGACGTGTCCTTTAGCAATACCGCCAACAGCCGGATTACAGGACATTTGCCCGATCAAATCAAGATTGATTGTAACAAGCGCGGTTTCGGCGCCGAGCCGGGCCGAGGCTGAAGCGGCTTCGCAACCCGCATGACCGGCCCCAATCACAATGACATCAAATACTTCGTCAAAACTCATAAATTCAGATTCAACCACTCAAGACAAAAATTAGCGGGCAAGCCCGCTATTGAATAATCTACTATATTAATCAAACCAATCACCGTTGCCAACAAAGAAATCGCTCTAAACCAACAAATGTAACCAATTCGCAAATAAACAAACGAGGTCAGAAAGCAAAGCTACCATCTGCCGGCTAACTTTTTCGAATGGGACGAAATAGATTGAAAACGACCAATTCTAACTCTATCGCTATCACGGAATGAAATCAGAGGTATTAAACCATTTTCCAATATTCGTTCGGCTAAAATGTCAGTCAAAACAATTTCCGCACAAGGAAGGGTTTTAGCCTCATCAACATCGTGATAAATAAATGTTGGAAGTTTATCGATTTCTCTTTGCAATGAACTTCCCATTTCCCAGGAATATAGCCGATAACTCTGAGCCAATAACAACGAACAAATAAAAACAGGGTTCGACCAAAGAAATTGCTCGTGGTCGATTTTGCCTGTAAACTCTTCGAAGAAAAACGTTTCGGTCGAGTCAGTAGTGGTGCCGTAAGGTAGTCGAACTAAAAAGCGCATTGGCGATAAACCAATAAAACCTGATTCAGGCCCATCACGGAGAGCAGTCCATAATTTACCTTCGGGAGATTCTTCCGAAAATCTAAAGCCAGAATTCGCAGAAAACGATTTTATTCCAAACATTTCAGGCCGAATGTGGGAAACAAAAGGGGCATTGGCGGCTGACGCGAGTTTACCAAGTCTGATCAAGGCAGCTACATCGTCGACATTTAATCCAAAAGAGTAATTCCCGGCAATAACTGCCCACGGTTGTCCGGCGGCTTTTTCAACATCATCCGCCACAAGCAAACGATAGAACACTGATTCACTTAAATCCCTGATAGATTTTAGTTTATCCAATAGTTCATCTTTAGAGACGTCCAACATAAAGACTTTTAAGTCAACGTCGGTTTCAAGTCGTCGAATCAGAAGATAAAGACCGCGCCAAGCAGCTTCAAGGGCCTGAAATTGCGGATGGTGCAAAATCTTTCTCATCAGTTCGCCGGTTGCTTCATCAACCGCGGCGACTAATTTTGACTGTTCATTTTCGTCAATCTTGATCAAATGCGGGGAAACAATTTTAGATATAAGTCGTCCAAGTTCTGAATTATCAGAAATTTGGTGCTTTCCTACATTCGATAATTCCGGCGGTTTGGAAAGAATCAGATCAAGAAGTTCGTTTGAATCAACATCTGAAACATCCTTCAAATCTGTTTGATTTTCAATTTCAGAGGTAGCTCTTTCCTCAGAAACATTAAACCAGGAACGAACTTCAGTAGCAGCCCGATTAAAAGTATCAGAATTTGATAAACGACGACGAACATCGCGCAAATCAGAGAACAACGAAACTCGTTGAAAAAGATTGTCAGGATGAAAATCCTCTAATTCCGCAAACTGAAGGTGCAAACTGGTTTGACCATCGCCTTGAAAATCCAGATCAAGCGTGACATCAAGCCGGCGCAAAACCTCATCAAAATTATCCCTATCAATAGCAAGCGGTCGCCGTTCATTTAAGCTTGAACGAGCAGAGTGCCCGCACCAATCACCCAAAAAAAGCATATGGAATGGTAACGCGTCAGGCAAAGGATTAGCCGGAGTTTCAAACGTAAAATTAGATTCAAAGTTACTATCTGATGGAAACATAAACAAAAAACCTCAACAAAATTATCAAATGCTGTAACTATTATACTTCGGGCGGAAAATGTCAATCGTTAAGGAGAATTTGAAAACAGAAAACTAGTGTGCAACACATAAAGTTGTCGCAAAATGACGTTTAAACATTAAAATCGAACTCTCAAAAAAAGGAAAACAACTCAAGAATCACGGCAAGCGTCTCTTATTTCTTCATTGCGGAGCAATGTTCAAGTTCAGTTAACATTAAGAATTAAAAGGCTTTTTTTCAATGAGCAGTCAAAACGCGGTTGAATTGCTGAATGAAAGTGCCGAAACAAAAACCGTTTTCCAAACCCAACGCTCTTGAAAACAGCCGGAAAGTTTCATTTTTCATTAAAATATCGATCCGTGTTACCTGCTCGGGACGAAAAGATAAAAAATTTCATTTTCCGATACAAAACGTCGAAAATATTCGTGAAAGCATATCTTCAGTAGTTGTTTCGCCGGTAATCTGACCTAAAAAACGAATCGAGTTGTGTAACCCGATGAGGACGATTTCTTCGCTCATTTTTTGGCTAAGTGAAACAATTGAACTTTCGATTTCGCCTTTTGAACGTAAAAGCAAATCATAATGACGAGCATCGGAAATCAAGTATCCTGTCTGATCGAGTTCTTGCGGATTAAAAGGTTCAATGATCGAATCTTGAAGTTCGGCTAAACCTTCGCCGGTTTTGGCTGAGATCCTGACAAATTCACGATTTGAAATTTGAAATTTGAAATTTCCGGCAATATCAATCTTATTAATGGCGACCAAATGATTGAATCCTGCGGTCTGAGATAAAATTTCCCGGTCATCCGAGGTCAGATCCATTGAACCGTCCAGAATAACAATTACTAAATCAGAATCAACCATCACACGTTTTGAGCGTTCAACGCCAATGCTTTCGACAGTATCAACCGTTTCGCGCAAACCAGCCGTATCAATCAACGAAATCGGTATATCATTAATGACAAGTTTTTCGTGCAACTGATCGCGGGTCGTTCCGGCCATGTCAGTCACAATTGCCCGATCGTGTCCGAGCAACGCATTGAAAAGGCTTGATTTCCCGACATTCGGGCGTCCGACAAGCGCGACCCTGATCCCTTCGCGCAAAAGTTTTCCAGCTTGAAATGTCAAAGCCATTTTCCCTAGATTTTCGGCTATTTCATAAAGCTTAGCCTTGATCTTTTCAGTTTCAAATTCCGGTAAATCGTCTTCAACAAATTCAAGTATTGATTCCAGAATGACAATGATATCAAGAAGTTGATCTTTGAGAGGTTGAAGTTGATTAGATAATTCACCGCGAAGCTGGCGAACTGATTGCCGTGCCGAGGCAATGGATTGGGCGTCGATAAGATCACGAATCGCTTCGGCCTGGCTGAGATTCATGCGCCCGTTCGCCAAAGCCCGCAACGAAAATTCCCCGGCGTCAGCCATCCGGGCATCGAGTTTGAGGCAATAATCAATGACCTGGCGCAAAATGACCGGCGACCCGTGTCCGGCGATCTCGATCACATCTTCACCTGTAAATGAATGCGGAGATTTGAAATACGTGATAATCGCTTCGTCTAAAACCTCCCCGGTCTCAAGGTCGTAAATTTTAGAAAGCTGAGCGAAACGCGGGATTGGATCAAAATCTGCTAAACGCACCAGTTGCCGGGCAATCGACAACGCATCGTT
>JANLTD010000493.1:0-3470 GCA_031362765.1 Acidobacteriota bacterium
CTTTAGTTTGCCGCCTTGTTCATGCAGATTTCCAAAAGCAGTTTCGCCCATTCTTGTTTTTAGTTCAAAGAGGTAAGATTCGCAGAAACGGCGGTCAGCCGGTTCAATTTGGTAGCCTACTTTTTCACGTAAATATTCAGCCGCGCCCGAAAGCAGAACTGCCTGTTGGTTATTTTCGCGTTTCGCGGCGAGCGCGGCAAAACCATTAAATGAAGAGGCAATGACGACCTTATGGCCTAAATCTTGAGCGATCACTAATCCTTCTGCAAAATGAAAGCGCGCCTTCTCGAAATCACCTTCTCCGAAAGCTGCTGAACCGAGACTGAGAAGATTGTTTGAGATGTTTTCCTGATTGCCGAGTTTTCTGACAATCAGCAGAGATTCTTCCAAAAGCGGTATCGCCGTTGCATTGTCGTTCTCGGAAATTGCGATGTCCGCCAAAATACCAAGCGCGCCGGCAATTCCAAGATCATCATTGATTTTCCGGCTGTTCAATAATCCGTCCTTCAAGAATCGGCGCGCGGCTTTCGCGTCTCCTTGCTGATATTTAACTGCTCCTAAACCTCTTAATGACTGCGAGGTCTGCCTCGCGTCGTTTGCCTCACTTCCGGCATTAAATCCTGCTTGATAAGCCATTTGCGCCGCCGCGTAGTCGCCCTGCAGCCTCGATGATAGTCCAAGTCCGTTGAGAAGTTTGAAATGAACGGGTGAACTGACCGCAAAACCTGCTTTTTCCAACGCGATATTCAACCACTCGACTGCCTCAGCCAAATGATTATGACCTGTCCAGAAAAATCGCAATGCCGCGCTCAAACGCGCAAGCATTTCAACATCATTCCTTAAAGACCAGACAAGCGCCGATCGCAAATTGTCGTGCTCAACTTCAAGCTGATTGAGCCATTTCGCCGAGTTTTTACTTTGCAAATGCGGCTCGGCAGTTTCGGCAAACCTTTGGAAATAAGCGGAGTGTTTGAGCTTCAATGTTTCCGCTTCGCCGCTTTTTTCCAGTTTTTCGACGGCGAATTCACGGATCACTTCCAGCATCCGCAACCGGGTTTCGCCGTCGGGCAGTTCTTTCGTAACCAGCAGATTCTTGTCAACCAACGAGGTTAATAGATCCAGAATATTTGAAGTCTGGTTTTCAGTCGGGTTTGAAATGGATTCCGCTGCATCGATCGCGAATCCGCCGGCAAAAACGCCGAGCTGACTTAGAAGAAGTTTTTCGTCGGGTTTCAACAGGTCATAACTCCATTCAATCGCTCCGCGCATTGTTTGCTGCCGCAAAGGCGAATCTATTGCGCCGCCTGTTAAAAGTTGTAAGCTGTTTTCAAGTTTGCGGAGTATTGCCCGCGGTGAAAGAATTTTAATACGCGCCGCGGCAAGTTCGATCGCTAACGGCAAACCATCTAAACGAAGGCAGATCTCGACAACGAACTGCGCATTTTCTTCCGACAGAAAAAAAGTTGGCTTAGAGTCTTGTGCCCGTTCAATAAATAGCCGGACCGCTTCAAAGCTTGATAAGTCATTCAGCATTTCAGTCCCGATCGAAGTATTTGGCGAATAATCAGCCAACATTTCGCGCGGCGGCAATTCAAGCGGTGAAACCACAAATTCGCGCTCTGCTTTAATGTTTAAGGCAAAACGGCTGGTAATTAAAATCTTCAAATTAACGGCAACACTGATCAAATCAACAATCATTGGCGAAACAGATAAGACTTGCTCAAAGTTGTCGAGAACGATCAGCATTTGTTTATCATACAAATGAGATCTCAAGGTTTCGAGAATCGGATTGCCGGCGATTTCCTTGACGCTGATCGATTGTGCAATGGTTGAAAAAACGAATTCGGGATTTGTAATAGCCGAAAGGTCAACAAAAAACACTCCATCGGCAAATTCAGACAACAATTCTTTGGAAACAGCTTTTGAAAGCGTTGTTTTTCCGGTCCCGCCAATGCCGGTCAGGGTTACAATCCGCACATTTTGCTGTAATAGCAAATTCTGTATTTCTTTAATTTCATTTTCACGCCCGACAATGGTCAAATGGCTTTCAGTGAGATTATTGGGCGTGTTTTGAGCAAATCTTTCGGAATAAGCAATCTTGTTTGGACTGCGAAATAAATTTAGATCCGGCGCAGATTCAAATTCTAAATGCTTCTGTAAAACTCTTAAATCCCTAAGCAAATCCGGGACGGTCTGATAACGATCGGCGGCTTTTTTTTGTAAAGCCTTTTTAAAAATTCGAATCAATCCTAAAGGCGCGTTTTTGTCGAAACATGCGGGTTTGTCTTTCAAAATCGAAGCGATCATCTTGCTCGCCGTGTCGCCTGTGAATGGTTGTTTTCCGGCATACATTTCAAACAAGACCACGCCCAAACTCCAAATATCACTGCGGGCATCAGTTTGTTTTCCGCGAATCTGTTCCGGCGACATATAGGCGGCAGTGCCCATTAAAAAGCCGGGGCTTGTCAATTTGGGATTGCGGATTGCGGATTGTGGATTGTTTTGAGTTATTTGAATCGTCATTTTAGACTTTTCAATCCGCATTCCCGATAGCTTTGCCAGCCCGAAATCCAAAACCTTTACCAAACCATCGGCGCGCCGCATAATGTTTTCGGGTTTGATATCGCGGTGAAAGATTCCGGCAGAATGGGCGGCATTAAGTGCGGCGGCAATTTGTGAAGCGATGTCGACCATTTCGTTAAGAGTCAGAGTTTGGTCGCGGATCAAATTCCTCAAGGTTTTTCCGTCGATGAATTCGGTGGTGATGAATGGTGTGTTTTTCGTCTTGCTGATTTCGTGAACGGTAATGATATTCGGATGATTAAGTGCCGAAGTGGTTTTAGCTTCATTGACGAAAAGGCGCAAACGGTCGATGTCCTGAGTCAAATCCGGATTGATAAATTTGATGGCAACAAATCGTTCAAGTTTCAAGTCTTTGGCGAGAAAAACTTCGCCCATTCCGCCGGCACCGATTTGCGAAATGATCCTGTAATGGCTGATTTTTGTGCCGATGATCTTTCTTGCTTTTGTTCTGGCAATCATTTCCGCCGCGACATCGATCGGCGAGGAATCTATCAAAGTTGAGGCAACGCCGGCAAAGGAGAGCAGCGATTCCACTTCGCGGCGGATGTTGACGTCATCGCCGCAGGCATTTGTCAGAAACGCAAGGCGCCGTTCCGGCAAAAGCTCGATAACCGCGTGATATATCTCTTCAATTTTTCCGAGCGTTTCAGCGTCCATTTTCTAAAACTAAGAATTTAATTCTGTGAGTGTCAGAACAAAAACTATTCAACTATTCCGGATCGTTCGCTGGTCTGCCCTTCGGAATAGATGATAGTTGATAGAATCGACTTGCGGATGCCGGACGGACAACTTTTTCGACTTTACGTAAGCCCGATAGATCTGGATCAACCTAAACTAATGGTTTGACAATTCCCGTAAAAGCCATGTTCGGGCAAATTGCCAATCGC
>JANLTD010000518.1:0-2055 GCA_031362765.1 Acidobacteriota bacterium
CAGCGAAGCGTCGAATGGCAAAGCCTCGTTGTCTATTCAAGTTTTGAGAAAACAAGACTTGAGTGCGCTCGGTTCTCGCAAAGCCTCGAACGCGTGTTGCAGGCAAGGCTGCCTGCGCTCCGGGCTTTAACAATAGGAGAAAAACTATGAATTTTAGAAAAATAATCGCTTTCATATTTGCATTGAATTTAGCTGCTTTCAATCTGCTCGGGCAGTCGAACTGTGTTTGTCCGAACATTGAGATAATGGGACCAGCCGGAGTGCTGAAAGCCGGAGAACCGGCAGTTTTCACTGCCCAAGTCGGCGGCGATAAAGGTCAGTCAACCTATAACTGGACGGTCAGCGGCGGCGTAATCACCAAAGGTCAGGGAACTTCTGTTATCGAAGTTGATACAAGCGGTTTGGAAGGAAACACAATTACGGCGACGGTGCAAATCGGTGGTTGGTGTGCGGCTTGTGAAAATATGACGAGGAGCGAGGTTGCGGTTATCGAAGCCAAAAGAGAGGCGATTTTGATTGATAAATTCACCCGTTCCAATTGCGACGAGGTTCTCGCAAGAATGGATGCGTATATGATCGAACTCGCTAACAATCCGAGCGATTCTGGCTATGTCATAATTTACGGCAAAGCGAAGCAAACAAGATTTGCCGAACGCGAGATACAAAATTGGATAAAAATCAGAAAATATGACCCGAGCCGTCTGACAACCATCAGAGGTGGCAGCGACAGTGAACGCGCCGAGATCGAATTTTGGCGCGTCCCGCCCGGCGCAAATCCGCCGGAAGTAAAATCGCCGGTCGAAACCGAAGAAACCGAAACGCCAAAGACAAATCCGAAAGAGCCGTATATTTTCAGCAGTGAATACTACGACGGCATCGCCGGATGCGGGAGCAATGACGGCGAGGAAATAGACCTCGAAGGCTACGCGAAAATGCTTAAAGAAAATCCGAAAAGCCGCGGCAATATCGTGATTCTGATGACCTCGAAAACCGAATTTCGTAAAAAGGAAAAAGAGATCCTAAATTATCTCGCCAAAAAAGGCATTGCCCGAAAAAGGCTTAAAACCTTTTACGTCAATGCGTTTGGGGGTGTCGAACTTTGGTTTTTGCCTTGAAAATCCTGGGAGCGCGGGCAGCCTTGCCTGCCCGTTCAAGGCTTTGCGAGAACGGCAAGCCTCGTTGTCAATTAAAGTTTTGAGAAAACAAGCGTGAGTGCGCCTATTCTCGCAAAGCCTCGAACGCGCGTTGCAGGCAAGGCTGCCTGCGCTCCCGGCAATACTTCGTTTGATTTTGTCCGGTTATGTGTGTGAATATCCGCCACTTAATGGTGGATTTGCACAGTAATAATTAGAGCATAATGAAAAAAATGATCGGAAATTTAGTTGAATTAGAGAGGCTTTTAATGAATAAGCATATTGAACTTTTACAATTAACGGAAAGCGGAGTCCCAATCGCCGAATACTTAACCGAACTCCCGCCGCGAGAGCTTCTGCAAGCCTGACTCCAAAAAGCCACACGGCTTGCTCACGCGCGGTTTTTAGGCGAAAAAGCGGAAGAAAAGGAATGATTGGAATTATCGAAAAATCACGGCTGATTAAATTGGAGAAAACGATGACAAGAAGTATTTTGTTAATGTTGTGTGTAATTTGTTGTCTGATAGGAATGTATCAAATCTCTTTTGGTCAGAAGCCGGAACTTGTTGTGCAAACAGGGCATTCACTTAATATAACCTCACTATCTTACAGTCCTGATGGACGAACAATTGCGAGTGCGAGTCCCAATGATATCAAAATTTGGGATGTAGCAACAAAAAGGAACTTGCGAACAATTGTATTCCCAAAATCTCCTTTTGGTTATAGAAAAGTTGTTTTTAGTTCGGATGGACGGAGACTGATTACTAGCGGGATAGACGGCATGAGGTCGTGTCAAATGTTGTGGAAATGAATTTATAGCCTTCCTTGTTTTGCTTCCTTTCCTTACTTCTCTAAATCTCTTTTTCTGGTAATTTTACTTCCTTTAGTTTTTCCGGGTGGCTGATCTTCTGCCATCTCTTCT
>JANLTD010000595.1:0-5122 GCA_031362765.1 Acidobacteriota bacterium
TTCTAATTTAGACCAGTTTAATCCCACTCTTCACTTTGTGCTTTTCTGACCGAGGTATCCTTTACGGCTTGAAAGTTTGTAATTTTTTCCAATTGAATCAATGACTCTAACCTTTAGTTTGTGCCATTTGCCGTCCAACGCCTCCGGATAAAACCCGATCACGTATTGATTTTCGACTTCCGATAAAACCTTTTTGCAAATCCCATAAAGCTGGAACCGATTTTGAACGGAACTTTCAATATTTTGTCCGCCGCTCGATTTGCTGATTTCGGCGAGCGCGGCAGTATCAAGTTGTTTCGATTCAAAAACGCCGAGCGTTTGCCTGCCTTGATTTCGGAAAATATCGTTATAAGAAAACAAACGGCTGTCATCATTGCTGAAAGCTATGGAATAAACGGGAAGATTAATACTTCTCAGATGTGTTCGTAATTCCTTGAGACTGTGATGACTCGAATTATCTTTACCGTCGGTCAGGACAAACAAAACCTGTTTCGTATTTTTTCTCGCACGCACTTTTTCAGAGGCGGCAAAAATTCCGTCATAAAGCGAATTTGGCGTCGTCGGTTTTAATTCAGTCAGATTCGCGTTAATCTGTTCGCTCGTCGGTACAAAATCAGTTGTCAAACTTCCCCGTTCGTTAAAAACCGTCACAAAAAAGTTATCTTTCGGATTTAGATCTCCCGTGAATTGTTTGAGCGCTGTAAGAACGTTTGCCGTGCGCTCGTCCGTCGTCGGATGTAAATCATATACAATGCCCAGCGAAACAGGCGAAAATTCTGCCGAAAAGTTTTCAATAGTCAATTTTGTTTTATTATCCCAAAGCTCGAAATCTTCCTTTTTTAATCCCTTTACATAATTACCGCTTTTATCAGTAACCGCCACATTGACCGTGACCAGATTTGTTTCAATCCGGATGGTATCGTCCTGTGCCTTGGTATTTACTGAAAATGCTGTTAAAAATATGATCGTTATAATGGCTGCTTTAATGAATTTCATCGTATATCCTCACAGACTAAATAATTTTCTTTGCCCTACATATAAAAACGCTGTCTTGAAAGCTTTTGTTTCCTTATGTGTTATGAATTCAATTTACCAAACAGATCATATTGTCTAATTCGTACGGCTAAATCACCAAATATTTTGCAACCGTAAAGTCTGAACTTTAGCTTGAATTAGCCCTGCTTCACAACTGTAAATTGGGTTAGATCAAGGTCATTTTGAGACAACTTGTGATAATCTTTTTAGTGCAGTTTCAATTCCAATAATTCAATAAAATAATTTGAGGTAAAATATGTTTGCATCATTCTTTTTATCGTTCCTTTTTCTATTTCAAACGCCAATAATTCCTTCGGCAACCCCTTCGCCATCTCCTAAACCTGCCGAAACGCCTGCGATTAAAGAGGAATCGCCGATCGTTGTCAAACATTCTTTGACAGTCAAAGGTAAAACTTTGAATTATACGGTCACAACCGGATTTATGCCGATCAAAAACGCTCAGACAGGCGAGACAGAAGCGCGGATCTTTTATATGGCTTATACGCTCGACAATCCGCCCGCAAATCGTCCGTTGATGTTTTCATTTAACGGCGGGCCGGGTTCGGCGAGCGTCTGGCTTCATTTAGGCGCATTAGGACCAAAACGCGTCAAAATGCTCGACGACGGAATGATGCCGCCACCGCCATATCAAATGGAAGACAATCAGGAAACCTGGCTGAGTGATACCGATCTGGTTTTTATTGATCCGGTCGGTACCGGTTATTCGCGGGCAACAAAAACTGATTTCGCACCAAAGTTTTTCGGCGTTCAGGGCGATATCGAGTCGGTCGGCGAATTTATACGGCTTTACCTCGGGCGTGCCGAACGTTGGACATCGCCGCTTTTTTTGGTCGGCGAAAGTTATGGCACAACCCGTGCTTCCGGTTTGTCAAACTATCTTTTTGATAAGGGGATCGGTCTCAATGGAATTTTACTGATCTCAACTGTGATGAATTTTCAAACGATTCGCTTTGCGGACAATAACGATTTACCGCTTGTCCTGATCTTGCCATCATATGCGACGACGGCCTGGTATCACAAACGGCTTTCGCCTCAAATGCAGGCAAAAACTGTCAAACAAATCGCTCAGGAAGCGCAAAATTTTGCTACGAATGAATACCTTCCCGCGCTGATGCGAATTGACCGGCTTTCTTCCCAAGAGAAACAAACTCTTTTGGAAAACTTCAGTAAATTTACGGGTTTGAATAAAACCTTTATCGAACAGAACAATTTCCGCGTCGAACTCGGCGAATTTATGAAGGAATTACTTCGCGACGGACGGCGTACTGTCGGCAGACTCGATAGCCGTTTTATCGGTATTGACTCTGATGCGGCGGCCAGCGATTCGGAAACTGATCCGAGTATGAACGCGATCCGCCCGCCTTATACGGCAATTTTTAATGAATATGTGCGGCGCGATTTGGGTTACAAAACGGATCTTGAATATTACATTCTCGGCGGCGGAGTCGGTCGTTGGAACTGGGGAACAGACAATGGTTATGCTGATACGAGCCAGAGTCTGAAATCAGCGATGTCAAAAAATCCGTATATGAAAGTCTTTCTTGCCAATGGCTATTACGATATGGCAACGCCTTTCACTGCCGCCGAATACACAGTTTCGGCCATGAATCTCGACCCACAGCTCAGAAAAAACATTTCGTTCACCTATTACGAAGCCGGACATATGATGTATATCGAGAAAAACTCGCTGCAAAAACTTAAAGAGGATGCATCCGCCTTTATTCGGAGTTCATTACAAAAATAAGAGGAGATAAATTTACAAATGACAAATAAACTAAAACTAATCGTTTTCGTTCTGTTAATTTTATGTTTCAACGCAGCTATGGTAACCGCACAAAAAACCATCGCTTCGAAAACACCTGATTATAAAATTTCAAATATCAAAATTGTTCCATACGATTCGTACGAAGGCGAATTTGAGGAAGCAATAAACCCTGACGACAAGGAACGATCTTTTTTCAACGACTATTCAATTTCGCTGATGGTGATAGTTGAAGTTTCGATTGAAAAAGGAGGTTATGAAGCCGCCAGAAAGGTTCAAATAACTGTTACCGAAGGCAAAAAGGTGAAAAAAACAAAAACCGAACCAATGCCGCCGGTTGAAGATAACGGGAAATATTACGTCCCGTTGTGGCTCGATGCCGGAATGTGCGATACCTTAACAATTACCGCCAAAATCATCGGACAAAAAACCGCTTCAACAAAGACGCGTTCAGTCCTTTTTCAGTGCGGCGAATGATTTCTATCCGAAGTCAAAAAAAGCCGCGAAGCAATTTACTTCGCGGCTTTTTTAGCTTCAATTCATTCTATTCGTCTTGGTGCCGCGCAGAAAACCGTTAAGTTAATCGAGTTTCGGCATCAATTTTTCGCTTCCCGTTAAAACGAAACCTGCACAGCTTTTGTAAAATCGAGCCGTAGGACCGATTCTTGCTGAAATTGTATTTTGTAACTGGCGCGGATTTCTTCAATTTTGGAGTTGACGGCTTTTCGCGCCTTTTTCGGATAAAAAAGAATCAAAACTTTGCTCGCTTCACGAACAATCTTACCGCTCGCATCTTTGTATTGCCCGAAACCATCTAAGACCGTAAAGCCATCGGGAAAACGCGGCGTTACTTCCCTTTCGAGGAAATTATTCCAATCATCTTCGGAAACTTTCCCGCCGTCTGCTTTATCCGTTCCGAAATAAAGTTCTGTCCGATAAAATTTATCGGACAGAAAAGTTTGCGAAATTTGAAAGTTTGAATAGTTACCAAAAACAGTTTGATTTGAAAATTGAATTGTGAAAAGCAATATAATTATTGCGAATATTTTTCTAAGTCTAACCATTTCTCCTCTACTCCTCTTCTCCTCTTCTCCTCTTCTTAATGTCCGGTGTTTCCAGCCAAAAGATTAACGGCGTGCTGGAGAATTGGTTTGATAACTTCAAAACATTCGCTGACGCCTTTCGGAGCGCCGGGCAGATTGATAATCAATGTGTGATTGCGAATTCCGCAAACGCCGCGTGAAAGAATCGCTTTCGGATTGATCTTCGATGTTTCAGAACGCATTGCTTCTGCCAATCCGGGGGCTTCTTTTTCGATCACGGCGCGGGTTGCTTCGGGCGTATTGTCACGTTCCGCAAAACCTGTTCCGCCGTTTGTAATGATCAAATTCACATCTTCGCGCTCAGTCAATACATAAAGAGTTTGACGCAATTCGTCAAAATCATCTGAAACAATGATCTTTTCGTGAACTTCCGCGCCGATTGTTAAAAGCAGTCCAAGCAAAGTTACGCCCGAAACGTCATCGTCTTCGTGCCGCGAATCGCTAACCGTGACGACGATTGCTTTAATTTGTACATTATTTGCCATATCTCATATAATCTTTGAGCCAACATCTGTCCATCACAACCAGCAAACCGGCATCCTCGGCGCGTTTTGCCGCCAATTTGTCAATCACGCCTTCTTGCAGCCAAACTGCCTTTGCACCGATTTTAATTGCTTCGTCAACCGCTGTTCCGGCTTCATCGTGTCGGCGGAAAATATCAACCAGATCAATTTTCACACCAACCGACGACAGATCGGCAAATGCTTGTTCGCCGAAAACCTCCACTTCATTCGGATTGACCGGAATTACCCGAAATCCTTTTTTTATCATAAACGAAGCCACGCCATTTGAAGGCCGATAAGGATTTGACGATAGACCGACAACGGCAATCGTTTGACATTCTTCTAAAATTCGTTTGATTGTTTCCGGTTCGTTCATAAATTAATTTGGACTCAGGTTTCGATTATAACCGCATTCAAGTTCTACTCCTTTACTGTACACTCGCGGATATTCATTACCTTTTCCTTCTGTATAAACAGCAACATAGTTATTTTCATAAACAACATGATAATAAAAATCTTTCTCACAATCATCTGCAATAATTTCAACTTCTTCTTTTAACTTGAGTGTATAATCTTCACCCCACGGTTCAAGTGATATTAAAAGAGGTTTATTTGAATTATTCGAGATTAAAAGTTTCTCAATTTTGTTCATTATTCGGCTCTTAAATCCTGTTTATAAAATGGAAAAGAATCGTAAA
>JANLTD010000613.1:0-7427 GCA_031362765.1 Acidobacteriota bacterium
CTTGGGCATCTCGATAAAGAGATTTTGGCGGATTATTACGCCAATGCGGACGTTTTCGTCCATCCGAATCCGAAAGAACCGTTCGGCATCGCGCCGCTCGAAGCAATGGTTTCGGGTGCGCCGACGCTCGCGCCCGATTCCGGCGGCATTCTTTCGTATGCAACGGACGAAAACGCGTGGCTCGTCAAACCGACCGGTGCCGAATTTGCCAAAGCAGTCCGTGAGATCATCGAAGATCCGAACGTGCGAGCGCGCAAGGTCAACAACGCGATCCTGACCGCGCTCGACAACACTCGCGAGAAATCAACCGACAATCTTTTTGCCGCATACGATAAGATGTTTGCCGATTTTCAAAGGCGCAATGATTTATTCACGAATGCCGCGGAAGCGAAGAAATTTGATTTTGCAAAAGAACTGCTCGACACAAAGACACCATGACCACTTAGTTCTACGCGTGTTAGATTAAAAATTAGTGGTTTAGCTGCTGGTTAAAAGCTGTTAGCTGACAGCTAAATTCGGACAAAATAGCCGTTCGTCGAGCCGCAATATCAAAAATTGGCGGCGGATTGATTTAATCTAACACGCGTAGAATTAGCTCGACTTTATCCATTTTTAAAGAATTTTTGAAAACTAATTTGCCTGATTTTATAAGTGTTACAATCGCATCACTTATAATTTTCAAATGTCACTGTTTTAATCCGATGTTTGAAAATGAAACGCCAAATCAGAAAGCCCAGTCTTTTATTGACTTTGATGATTTTCAAGATGGACAAAGTCGAGCCAAGAAGCTGTTTGAAAAGTCAAAATTGAAAGAAAACGAGGTTAATAGGACGCGGACGAACACTGATTCAGCGGATTTACGCGGATTAAATAATTAAAAATCAGCGTAAATCCGCTGAATCAGTGTTCGTCCGCGTCCCATTTCTTATTTTCCAAGCAGCTTCTAAAAGATTTGAAATTTCAGATTTGAAATTAAATTCGTTTCTAACTTTAAAATCTCAGGTTTGAAATCTAAACTTGAATTATGAACAAAGCAGGAACATTGGGCGAATTAAAAGCAAGCGGGTATGTCCCGCGTTCCGTCAAAGACGAAATGCGGGCGAATCTTATCAAAAAACTCAAATCGGGTGAGAAACTTTTTCAAGGTGTTTTAGGCTATGAAGAATCGGTCATTCCGCAGCTTGTCAACGCGGTTTTGTCGAAACATAATTTGATTCTTTTGGGAACACGCGGACAGGCGAAAAGCCGGATCATCAGACAATTGACCGAATTACTCGACGAAGAAATGCCGATCATTGCGGGTTCTGAGATCAACGATAATCCGTTTCATCCGCTTTCAGCTTTCGGTCGGCATCAAGTGGATTTTCACGGCGACGAAACGAAGATCGATTGGGTAAAACGCGATAACCGGTTTGTCGAAAAACTAGCGACGCCCGATGTCACAATTGCCGACATTATCGGCGATATTGATCCGATCAAAGCCGCGAAGGGCGGGCATCTTTTGTCAGACGAACTGACGATCCATTTCGGCTTGTTGCCGCGCGCCAATCGCGGAATTTTTGCGATCAACGAATTGCCTGATCTGGCAGGCAAAATTCAGGTCGGACTTTTTAATATAATGCAGGAAGGCGATGTCCAGATCAAAGGTTATCCGGTGCGTCTGCCGCTCGATGTGATGCTCGTATTCTCGGCAAACCCGGAAGATTACACTGCGCGCGGCAAAATAATCACGCCGCTCAAAGACCGCATCGGTGCGGAAATTCAGACGCATTATCCGAATAATATCGGTCTCGGAACGGCGATCACCAAACAAGAAGCGTGGATTGAGCGCGAAGGTTTTGAAGGATTCGAGGTCGAAATTCCCGATTTTATCAGCGAAACGATCGAACAGGTCGCCTTTGAAGCTCGCGACGATCAGCGCATTGATAAACGCTCGGGCGTGTCGCAGCGGTTTCCGATCACCGCGCTCGAATCGGCGATCTCAAACGCCGAACGCCGCGCTTTGATGACGAACGAAAGCGAAATTGTTCCCCGAATTTCGGATATTTACGCCGCGCTGCCTTCGATGACCGGCAAATTGGAACTCGAATACGAAGGCGAACAGATCGGCGCAACGCGCCTTGCCAAAGATTTGATCAAACGCGCCGCCGGTGTGATCTTTGAAGGATTTTTCCTCGGCATTGATTTTGCCCCGACCGTCGCGTGGTTTGATGAAGGCAACAAAATTCTGTTATCTGAAACAGCTTCGGCGGAAGAATGTGTGTATTTGCTTGAAAGTGTCCCCGAATTGATCGAATCAACGCTCGTTCCATTAGAATTTGGCAAAAGCGAAAAAGCCAAACTCGTTTCGGCGTGCGAATTTGTTTTGGAAGGTCTTTACGCGCAAAACAAAATATCGCGCAACGAAGAAGGCGGATTTGAATCGGCGACCAAAGCCAAACGCGACCGGCGCGGAATGATCTACGAAGATTTCACGGACATAGAAGGTTATAATTAATGCGGCGAAAACTTTTCGAGGTTAAAGTAATTTTTACTTTACGGGAAGAGAAGGAACAGTTGTCATAGGAAGCTTTGAGCAACATTCTCCATCATTCAAGCCCGGTGATGAAGTCATTCTTATTCAACCAAGTGGAAAAGAAACAAAAGCAAGAGTTAGGGGAATTGAAATGACGAAACCTCTGAATGTTGAAAAAATCGGAGTTTGGTTCAAGAACTTAACAAAAGAAGATATTCCAATCAAAACGGTTGTGATGTCAGATGGACCAGAATAAAGAAAAGCCGTGATGAACATTCACCACGGCTTTTCTTTGACAGACCGTATTGTTTAATTAGTAGCGGCGAACTCTGTAATATCTTCTCGTTTTCGGGTTCAGCTTGTAGGTGTAAAGTGCCGAACTGCCTGCGCCGATCAATGCGCCGAGTCCCGCGCCGCGCCGGCCGCCGATTAGAGCGCCAATAATTGCGCCCGCGCCGGTTCCGATACCGATATTGATCAGGTTACGGTGTTTGCGGTAAATGCTCGGTTTGCGAGTTTGTGCTTCTGCTGTCGTCGCGGTCAAAGGAACCATAATCGCCATCATTGCCATCATCAAGAATGTTATTAAAATTTTTTTCATTGCTGTATTTCTCCCTCTTGTAAATTTTAAGAAGAAAATTTCTTCTTCTTCTGCTCTGGGTAGTAACAAGGGGCGTGCCGTAAATACCGAATTTGTTCTATTTCAACACTTACCCAAAATATGCGAGGTTTCGGAAAGGCTCTGAAACACGATATAGGTTGCGAATGAGCCATATAGTATAAACGAGAAAGGCCGCAATGTTCAGAAACATTACGGCTTTTCATAATCAAAAAAACTACCGAAATTTTAATAACGACGTTTTTTCTTGTTTAGTTTGTAGGTATAAAGCGCACCGCTTCCCAAACCGACCAGGGCACCCAGACCGACACCGCGCCGGCCGCCGATCAATCCGCCGAGCAAGGCGCCGCCGCCGGTTGCAATCCCCATATTGATCATATTGCGATGCCGCCGGTAAAAGCCCGGTTTTTTGTAGGTGTAGCCGCGCGTCTGATAGTTGCGGTTCTGATAACTACGCGAAACATTTGTGCGTTTGCGTTTATAACAACGCTTTTGCGCGTCTGCCGAAAGCGGCAGAACAATTGCCATCAATGACATCATAATTAATGATGCGATGAATTTTCTCATTTAAAGTGATCCCCCTATTTTTTATTTGTATCTTCGAGGAGAGCGAAATTGTTGTGACGGTTGGTGCGATGAATATTTTTTGCGGTGCGTTGCCAAAAAAGTCTCAATTCGCCAAAAAATATCGCCGGTTTCGGCAAATTGCAAAGAATGATGTTAAGTAAATACCATCAAACAAAGGCTTTTGTGGATCTTTTTACTTGGCACAAACCTTGCACTTTTGTTCGGCTAGATCATTAAATGATTTCAAAAGGAAAAAAAAATGGAAAATACATATTCGCACAGAGTCGCCAGAGCGTTTGAGATCGTTGATTATTTTTTGCTGATTCCCGCCGCGATCGGTGCGCTCGCCGGACTTTTGGCAATCGGCAATGCTCCGCAATTTACGCTTTTGATATATACGGTTTTAGCGGTCGGAATTACTCTGCTCGTCGGATATTTCAAACATTCGCGCAACACCTTAGACCCGAAATATGTTTCCGCTTTATGGCTGACAAGTGCCGTCTTTAATTTTCTACTGCTTTTGCCCGCGCTGTTTTACGTTGCCATGATGTATCAAAACCTGACTTTTGAAAAACTGCTTGACAGTAAAATGGAGTTTCTGATTCCGCTTGCGATCGTTTTTGGCTACATCACGGCAATCATTCTTTCGCTGAGAGCGTATTCATTCGAGAAGTATAAAAAAATCTACGGAATCTGAGATTTGACAAAGAAATGTCAGAAAACCGTGGGTGACGATCAGGCAGAAAGTCTTGCGTGGCTTTCCGTTTGATCGTTTAAAAGCAAAAAAATCGTTTCGTCATAATCTTCCGGTGCTATAATTATAATCGTTTCAAAACCGACCTTTTTTGAGAAGAAGCAGATTCTGATGATTCAGTATACGATTTATTGCGACGCTTGCGGAGAGATGATTGACATTCAGTCGGGAAGTGCCCGCCAAGCCAGAAAAAGAGCCAAAGCCAAAGGTTTACTTGTTCGCATTCTTCGCAACGACTATTGCCCGGAATGTGCCGAGAAACTTCACCGGGAAGGCGAAATAGACAGCTATCTGACCAAATCTTAGAGACGGGAAAGTCGCATCAGAACACCTCCGGTTTTAAGAATTTATTTCTAAGGAGAAAGCCATTATGAATGTAGTTGGCGATACATCAAAAGAACGCCTCATTGCACTCTTTATTGATAACCTTTTCGCGTTTGCCTTGATGATGGCTGTTGCTCTTCTGATGCCGGCAAGATTTCCGGTTGTTAAAATCATCTTTTACTTTCTTATCTATTTTCTTTATTTCATCGTGCTTGAGGCTCTCTGGTCACGCACCTTGGGAAAATACTTCCAAGGTTTAATGGTGCGCAAGCTTGACGGCAGCCGCTGTGATTGGAAAGCGGCTCTGATTCGAAGCGGCTTGCGTAGCATTGAGATAAATCCGTTGTTGTTTGGCGGGCTACCGGCCGGACTTGTTATTATTTCAACGGCTCAAAAGCAGCGGCTTGGAGACATTCTTGCAGGAACTATTGTTGTCTCAGATAAAAAAAAATGGAAAGTTGATGATGTTTCTTTAGTCGCCGAACAATAACGCATTCAGCCAGTATCGCAAATTTCTTTTTTGTGATTATCGAGCTTTTATCCACGCTTTTATATCATCGCGCATCGGTTGAATGATCTCGTGTTTCGATTGATAAAGTTTTGACTCGAAATTCGGCAAATACTCAGTGAGTTTGGAGGTAAAAGATTCATATTTTTCGAGCGGATAAAATTCGTCATCATCGTTGTAAAGATAAAATGTCTCGGCATCGGTCGGTTTGTAATTCGGATTCGTGTCCAGATCGCCCGGAATTCCGCCGCAAACGCCGATCACGCCGCGAACCTTTTCAGGATATGTAAACGCAAACCGAAAATTGAGCGCACACGCTTGCGAAAATCCGTAGAGATAGACTTGGTTTGCATCGACCAATTGCTTTTCCGCCAGATTTTCGATAACTTCAAGTGCAAAATTATGATGAAGCGCGACGGATTCTTCCGATTTATAGTCGGTCAGCCAGCCGAAACCGATCTTGTAACCATCGCCGACTGGGCGAAAATGCTGGTGTGGCGCTTGAATCGAAACGATCACGAAACCATCGGGTGAGACCAGTTGGGCCTCGCGCATCATATAGCGTTTATGCGCTCCGTAGCCGTGGACGGCGAGAATCAAAGGTGCATTTGGTTTAGCATTTTCGGGAACGAAAAGATCGTACCAGAGCTTTATTTCGGCAGTTAAGTTTAAGTCCTGTTGCAACATAACGAAAGTTTAGCAAAAATAAGCGTTGGATACACGCACGATGAAAATAAACGATCTGTTTGAAAAACTTGACGAGCTGAATGATCTAACGGCCGAATCGCGGGCAATTTTATGGTGTGAGCGCATTACTTTTATCTTTCTGACGGTAATGATCTGTTTCGCGCCGCATTCGATCGCCGTCACACAATCGGCGTGGCTGATCGGCATGATCGCGTGGTTGATCCGGCTTTTTCTCAAACCGACTCCGAAATTCAAATTTTCGGCGATTGATTACGCGATTTGGGCATTTTTCGCATCGAGCGTTTTTTCGTCTGCGCTTTCTTATGCTCCTGACATTTCGCTCGACAAACTTCGCGGCGTTTCGCTTTTTCTGATCTTTCTTTTTGTCTACAACAATTTGAAAACAGTCCGTGCTGCGCGCTTTTTAGCCGGTGCACTGATTTTTTCGGCGATGTTCGCCGTTCTTTGGACACCGATCGAACGGATCATCGGGCGCGGCGTGGCGATCTACGATTTTCGCGGCAGCGCATTTGACCAAATCGGTTTGCAGGAAGGCGACACGATCCTGCAGATAGACGGTAGAAAGGTCCGTTCGCTCGAAGAAGTTCGTCGAAAGATCTTTGAAAATCCGAACGAGCCGCTGTTCAAAGCGCAAATCTACCGCGCCGACACATACACGATGGTTGACATTCCGCGTGAAAGAATTAAACAGGCTGCGAGCGCGGAAGAATCGCTTGGTATCGGACGCTGGACGAGAAGCCGAAACTGGCGGGCGGCCGGTTTTTACGGTCATTACACGACCTTTGCCGAAGTTTTACAGTTGATTATTTCTCTGACGTTCGGGATATTTATTGCTTTAATTTCCAAACATAAATTTTTTGCCAAAAACAGAATTCCTGAACAAACTGGCGACGATGAAAAACCAAAAAACAAAGATCCGAATCTAAAACTGCAGATTCTGCTTGGAATTTGTCTGGCATTGATGGGCGTCGCGCTGCTTTTGACCGCGACGCGTGCATCGCAATTTGCGTTTTTCGTTTCCGCCGCCGTGATTGTTTTGCTCAGCGGAAATCGTAAGATCATTCTGACTCTGGCGGCGGCGGTTTTGCCGCTGACGATCATTGGACTAATGGTTTACCAACAAACACGAAAGATCGGATTCGATCTGACCGATAATTCGACCGGGTATCGGCTGATGATGTGGCGCGACGGCGCGCGCCTTTTAACGTCAAACCCGCATAATGCCGTTTTCGGTGTCGGAATGGATTCGATCAAGCGTTACTGGCAAGATTGGGATTTATTCGATAAAGGTCGGCAACCGCAAGGACATTTTCATTCAACGCTCGTCCAACTCGCCGTCGAACGCGGGTTGCCTTCGCTGATTATCTGGCTGACGATTTTGGGAATTTATGCGCGAACGCTGTGGCGATGGTTAAGAGTCGAGAGTCGAGAG
>JANLTD010000628.1:0-4254 GCA_031362765.1 Acidobacteriota bacterium
CGCTGGATTTTGCGCGGCGATAGTTTGAATAAGGAAAAGATTCGATTTGAGCAGACATTTCCCGACGCAAAATATGCGCTGGTTTATGCCGGCGAAAAGATCTTCGGGCTTTATAACGACTCGGTTTTCACGCCGCGCGAAGACGCCGCAAATTCATTTCAAAGTCAGATCTGGCACGGGCTCGAAGCATTGCTGCGGTACAAAGAAAACGAGGCAAAAACGGAACTTTCGGGACGCGACAAAATAATGGGCGTTGATTTTTATCTGATGGACGTGACTGATAAGCAAAACCGCAAAACGCGCTTTTATATCAGCGCGAAAAGTTTCCGCGTGATGATGCTCGAATACGAAGAAGGCGGCGTCAAATATAAACGAAAATTCTACGATTACAACTACGCGCAAGGCACGCTTGTGCCGTATCGCTCGGTGCTGTGGGCAAACGATAAACAAATCGAAGAAACAGATGTTGGAACAATTACCTTCGGCCAAAAGATCGAAGAAGCGATGTTTCAGGGCGGCTAAGTAAAAAAAATCTTTTGCAACTTTATTTCGGCTTGTTGGTGAAAAGGGTTGAGGGCAATCTCAAATTCTTTTCAAAATTCTTTTCCAAAGGAGTAAAACCAATGAACAAGCCGAAATTTATTTTTAAGATCTTTCTTTTTCTGTTAGTCCTGAGCGCCGCCAATTCGTTCGCGCAAACCGAAACCAAACAACCGCCGGTCGAGCCGTGTTATGAAGTTGTTCTGCAAATTTTGATCGCTTCTAATTACCCAACCGAGAAACACGTCATTCCGCCGGCACTTTCAAACGTCGTCAAAAAACTGAAAACTCTTTACGCTTTTTCGGATTATCGCCTTGCGACAACTTTTCTCCAGCGAACATCAAATTCTCTTGAATACAAAAGTCTGCTGAACGATTTCGGGCAGATCGAGGACAAAACTGCGCCCGTCTTTTCCGAATGGTCGCTCAGAAACCTGCGAAATTCGCCGAATTCAAACGGACGCAACACGATTCAATTTGAAAGTTTCAGGTTTGGCGCACGAATTCCGATTCTTTCAAATGCAAAAGATGAAAGCGGAAAAACGTCGCCGGTCGTTAATTATGAAGGGATCGGCATCTCCACTTTGCGATTCAGTTTGAATGAAAACGAGCCAACAATTGTCGGCAGTCTGGCAACGTCCAAACCGGATGAATTGATGTTTTTGGTCTTGACGGTCAAACCGGCCGAATAAATATTAAATTAACTTTTTCGCAACCTTTCGGGCCGCAGGGCGTGAATCAAAACGTCAGGCGGCTTTTGTTTTGATTGAAATTCTAGTGTAAAAATTATGAGTGTATGGCATTGGACAAATTCGAGAATCTGGACGCGGAGGTGCGAGAAAAATCTGTGTCCGCTAAACGAGAGTCCGACCATCAACTGATCGAAGCCACGAAAAAAGGCGATGAAGCAGCGTTTGCCGAAATCGTCAATCGCTATCGAAATCCTTTGACAAACTATATTTTTCGGATGCTTAACGATTATGAAGAAGCGGTTGATCTGGCGCAGGAAACCTTTGTCCGAGTGTATTTTGCGATTGAACGCTATCACACGGATTATGCGTTTTCAACCTATATTTACCGAATTGCAACAAATCTGGCGATCAGCGAGATCCGAAAAAAAAGACGGCGCAAATTGCTTTCGCTGACCGGTTTTTTTCAGAGCGAAGAAGGCGAGGCGCAGGAATTTCATCCGCCCGACACGAGATCTTTGCCGGACGAAGATTTGGTTGAAGACGAACGGAGCCGAACGATCAGAAAAGCGATCGCGGCTTTGCCCGATAAATATCGGGCGCCGATCGTACTTCGCGAGATTCAGGAATTGAGTTATGAAGAAATCGCACAGATCTTAGGACTCGGGCTCGGCACGACAAAATCGCGGATCAGCCGTGCCCGAGCGCTTTTGCGCGATAAACTGAGCCATTATTTTAACTGAAAATGAGTTATAAAGAACCACCAACCGAAACCGAAGTTTTAAGCGCAGATGAACAAAAAGTGCGTGAAATCTGTCTTTCTTTGAAAAAGATCGAGGCGCCGAAAGATTTTGACTTTAAGCTCAAAGCGCGAATCGCCAAAGCCAACCTACGTGATTTTCGTCCGCGTTTCGGTTTTGCATTTCGCTATGCTTTGCCTGTTTTGGCAATGGCTCTTGCTCTTGGTTTTTTGGCTTACAACAATGGAGAGTTTTCTTTCTCAAAAAACAATCTGACGATCGCGGAAAATTCGCCGGAAATAAAGAATCCGTCTCTCCCGCAAAACACGTCGACGACAATTACTCCGCCTAAAGCTCAAGAACCGGCAAATGAAACCCCGGTAATTTCCAATTCAAACCAGAATTTACCGAAAGTTTCCGAAAACCAATTTGCGGGCATCAAGCCGAATAAATCGGAAATTGAGAATACATCCAATGCCAAAAGTGATGATTCGACCAGATCCGAGGACAAAGCTTTTAAGAGTACGAATGTAATTCAGCCTCGATTCGAGCAAAAAAATCCGCTGCAAACTCCTCAGAATAACGAAAAGGCAAATCCGCTCCCGGTTAAAAATGTCTTATCAATCAACGGTATCAACGCGGATTTTGAAAACGGCAAATGGACGGTCAAGTCGGTGACGCCAAATGGAATCGGCGAAAGTTCGGGTATTAAGGAAAACGATATCATTGAAGCGATTGACAATCAGCCGCTTTCCGTCGGTACTGTTTTTTACAAGACCGCTGCCGGTAAAACTATTACCGTGACGCGCGGCCGTGGAAAACTGGAAATCAAACTGCGAAATAAACAGTAATTTTTCATTAAAAGCCTTTTTTTTATCGGACAATCGGTCTATTTGACCGATTGTCTTTTCTTTTGAATCGTTAAACAACATTTATCTTGACAAAACAACATCAAACCGACTAAATTGAAAACTGCGGATAAGCGGCAGTCTGATAGTTAACCAAATTATCTTGTCCCGCGGAGTTCCTTTATCTCGCCTAATAATTTACATTTCGGAACTCTTTCGTCCTTTCTCGAAAGTCAAAAAAAATTAAAAAGAGGATTTACAGATGTTTGGTAAAATGAGTGATTTCTCATTAATCGGCCGGCAAGGCAAAAAAATTGTTTCTGCTTTGTTGAGCTGTTCGGTATTAATAGTTTCATTTTCCGGAAGTTTGAATGCCCAGAGAAAAGTCAATACTTCAAAAACTGTTTCGGATAATTTACTGAAAAATAATCCGCCGACTGCTTTTGAGCTTAAGAATTTTCAAGCCGAAACAGCTTCGGGCGGCGTGAAGATCTCGTGGCGGACAAATTATGAACAGAATATTCTCGGCTTTAAGGTCTGGCGCGAGAATTTCGGAAAAAGAGAACTTGTGAACGATGAAGTGATTGCCGCCGGCTTTTTGAAAGCGGGCGACGGCAATTCGCAAACGGGGGATGAATATAATTTTTATGACCTTGAAAATTCCGGAGAATCGTTTTATTCACTTGAAACCCTTGATCTGAACGGCGAAAGCCGATGGTATGGTCCAATCTTTGTGCAGCCCGGTTCTGACGAAAAGGACAAAGAGAGTTCCCAAACTATTTCTCAATTAAACAATGATCTAAGGTTCTCTAGGATGCAGATTGACCGCCTTGATCTGCCGGGTTTGATAGAACAAAAAGAGACCGGCACAGTATCAAATCCGGCCGATGTTTTGAGCCAAACGGATCTGGCAAAGGACGGAAATGCTCTGAAATTTGAAGTCCGCCAGCAAGGTTGGCATCGGGTCGGCAGTCAGATCATTCTGCAAAACGGCTTTAGCCTGCAAAACGCTGCCAACTGGAAACTTTTTACTGACGAACGCGAGCAATCGATGATTGTCAATCCCGACGGTTCGATCGAATTTTACGGGCGCGGAACTGATACGCTGCAAACCGATGCAAAGGTTTACTGGCTGGTCTCAAACAGCGGAAACGGAAAAAGAATCAGTGCTGTCAGCCCGAAGAATACACAAACTGCTTCGACCGGCTGGTCAAACATTATCGCCGAAAGAAAGGATAAAATTATTCGCACGTCAAATGTGTTGAATGGCGCACGGGAAAATTGGTTTGGCGCGGTTGTTAATTCAACGGAATTGACTCAAGTTTTGAATTTAAGCGAAATTGCGACCGAAAGCGGACAAACGGCGACGCTGGGAGTTGATATTCAAGGACTCGGTTATATGTCTCATCAGGTCGCGGTTGTTTTGAACGGAACGCT
>JANLTD010001251.1:0-20049 GCA_031362765.1 Acidobacteriota bacterium
TAGGCTTCGTAAATCACGAACAAAGAGATCAGGACAAGCGCGATGCCGTTGACAAAGGCGGCTAAGATCTCTAAACGATAATAGCCGAAAGTCTTTTTTGCGGTGGCCGGACGCGATGCAAACCAAATCGCCGCGAGCGTCAGCGTCAGCGCGGCAACATCCGTCAACATATGTCCGGCATCCGCGAGCAGCGCCAGAGAATTGGTCAGCCAACCGCCGATCGCTTCGGCAAACATATAGACAGTAGTTAAGAGCAGCGCGAACTTTAATTTATTGATGCTGTCCGCGCCTTGCCGTCTGTGTGAATGTGTATGATTTCCGCTAATAATTTTTAGTAGAGAGTAAAGAGTGGAGAGTCAGAAGCTTTAACTCTCCACTCTTTACTCTCTACTCTCTACTCATCAAAATTGCTTAACAATTTTCCCGTTACTGAGATTCAAAACAAAACTGCTGCGGTTGCCTTTATCGTCGCTGATCTCAACGGTTGTTTGCACCGTCGGCGAAGATATTTGTAATAAAAACGATCCGTCGCCGACCGCAAAGGTAGATTTGCCCTGAACGCGAACTGTCGCGCCGGACTGCGTTTTTCCGCTGATTCGATAAATTTTTCCGCCTAAAGCTTCAACCTGCCAGCCGCTCGCGCCGATCGAATTGCTGCCCTCGCGTTTGATGACTGAGAACTTCCACTGTTCGCTCCAATTGCTCGTCTGTCCCGAGTTCGAATTTGCCTGCACACGCCAGTAATATGTGCCGGGAAGCAGACCTCCGAGCGTAAAATTCGGACTCGTCAAACTCTGCCGCTCAATAACGATCGAATCAGCCGCAAAAGACGGGATTTTGGCAACTTGCAGAGTGTAGGTCAAAACCGAATTGACATCGGGGCTTTGCCAACGGAAAACAAGATCGGCCGCACCGCTCAGCGAACCGACGATCTGTTCGTTCGACGATGGCGAATTATGAATCGGCGGCGCGAGAAGCCTTTCCTTGGTGCCGAGCTTGCCGTTGTCGAGCGGAGCATATTCATTCTCTTTGACGACCGTTTTCTCGCCGCCGACAGTTGTTTCGATGCTTCCGCGGCTGATGCGGATCTCGCCGCCGCCCGATTGCTGATTGATGCCAAAGCTCGCGTCTGTTTGCGAATTGATCTTGTTTTCCGATTCGCGGACTTCGACGACGTTTTGCGCGTTTTCCGGTTGATCTTCAGTTTTGACGTTGATCTGTCCGTCGTCGAGCGTGACGCGGACATTCGGGCCGCCGAAAAGCGAATTGCTGTCGCGGATGACGACCGTCGAATTGGCGCGAATCGAAAGAATCGAACCATCGATCATCTGAATTTTGGCGCGGCCGTCGGCTTGTGTTTGAATCGTGTCGCCGGCCGAAACAAAAGTCGGGCGTGTGATCAGGATCGTTTCACGCGTCGCCGCTCTGATGATCCGCACATCGCCTTCAAAGGAAATGACCTTTGCCGCGTCTTTCGGGATGTTGGCGATTTCCGGATCCACAGCCAGCCAGTTATGTTTAAGAAGCCACCAGCCGCCGAATCCGATAAGACCGAAAAAAACAAGTATCGCCACGAGTCTGTAAATCGTGCTTCGTTTGATGTTCCACCATTCAACGTAAAATTTGCGGTACTTTGGTTCCATCTGAATCAGGACTCGGCAAGAATCCTTAATCTCTACTCAGTTTCCGATCCGGCTTGATGCGGAAAAATCAGCGACAGTATTATCGAAAGCACGATCGCGGCGATCACAATACCCAGAGATATATTAATAACGACTTGTTCGTATTCGTGATGCAAATAGCTTTGCAGGAAATGAGCAAAGCCTGTTTCGCCGCCAAATACCATTATCAAGCCTTGCGCCAATAGTGGCAAGAGCATTTTAACACCGATAAAACTTAAAACGAATGCCAAACCGTATTTAAGTAAGTGAAATTTCTCCGCCATATCGAGAAGAAGAAAGAAAAACGTCCGCAAACCAAGGATTGCAAAGATGTTTGAAGTGTAAACAATGAATTTGTCGGTCGTGATACCGAAAATTGCCGGGATCGAATCAACCGCGAACACCAGATCGGCGACGTTGATGACAATTAATACCAGCAAAAGAAGTGTTCCGGCGCGTTTTCCGTCTTCGCCGATAACGAAAAACTTTTCCCCGTCGTAATGTTTGGAAATACGAATAAAACGCGTTGTGAATCTGACGATCGGACTTTCTTCGGGACTAAATTCTTCGTCTTCCCCAAACATCTTTAATCCTGTATAAACCAGAAATGCACCGAAGAAATAAAGAATCCAATTGAATTGTTCGACGAGTTCCGCGCCCGCAAAGATCATCACCATTCGCAGTACCAACGCCATAAAGATTCCCCAAAAGAGTGCGCGGTGCTGATATTTTTTGGGAACGCGGAAATAATTGAAAATGAGCAGAAAAACAAACAAATTATCAACCGAAAGCGAAAGCTCGATGATATAACCCGTTAGAAACTCCTTTGCCTTGAAACCGCCGAATTGCCAGTAAATAAAAACGTTAAAAAGAAGCGCGAGCGAAATCCAAACCGCGCTCCACGCCAGGGTCTCGCGTCGCGTCGGGGCGTGCGATTTACGGTTGGCAATACCAAGATCAACCGCTAGTGCGGTCAAAACAACGGCAAAGAAAAAGATCCAAACCCAAAAAGGATATTCCATAGACAAAATGTAAAAGCCTAAGTGTAAAAAGTAAAAAGTATAAGGTTAAAACTCAAAGGAAGAGTATAAAAGATAACCGGCAAAATAAACAAATCGGCGAATTTATAAAAAAATACTTACATTGGGGTTAAAAACTTCGGTTCCGGCCGTTGTTTTTACCTTTCACCTTTTACCTTTTGCCTTTTACCTTGTTATAATCACGGTTTGTCCAATAAGACAATTTAGTTACAATCTTCAAGTAAAGGTATTAAGAAATGTTAAAGTTTTTCAGTCGTATGGAGAAAACCAGAAACTTCGTGCTTTTGGTTTTTGGTATTTTGATGGTCGTGAGCCTCGTCGGTTGGGGCATTACCAGCGTTGTTTCCGATGATTCGCGCACTGCTACTCCGATCGGTAGCGGAGAAACAATCGCGAAAGTCGCGAGCGAAAAAGTGACGACAGGCGAAATTGCCGCGCTCAAACAAGGCCGCGCCGGTAGTCTGCCCTCAAAATATCTGATCAATTCGCTGATCGGTCAGCGGATCATCCGCGTTGAAGCCAATCGGCTCGGGCTTCGCGCTTCGGATGCTGAGGTCGCTGCCGAAATTCGTAAAAGTCTAAAATCCGAAGACGGCACGGTGATTGATCAAAAAACATATGAGGAAAATGCGATCAGTCAAGCCGGAAGCATCGCAGCGTATGAACAAAGCGTTCGCGACCAGATCAGCGGCCAAAAACTCGAAGCCTTTCTGACGGCGGGCGCGAATGTCTCCGAAGACGATGTTTTGAAGGATTTTCAACGTAAAAACACCAAGTTTGATGTTAATTACGTTTCCGTTAATGTCGCGGAGCTTGCGCAAACCATCAAACCGACCGATGAAGAACTGAAAGCCTATTTCGATAAGAACAAGGCGAATTACTACATCAGCGTTCCGCAGAAAAAAATTCGTTACGTTTTTGTCAATACTTCAAAAGTGGGTGAAAAGATCCCGCTGTCGGACGAAGATCTGAAAAAAGCATTTGACGAGATTCCCGCCGATAAAAAATCGAAAGGCGTTGAAGGACAACAAATCGTCCTGCGTATTCCGAAACCGGAATTTGACGGACAGATATTGGAAAAAGCCAACCAGATCGCCGAGAAAGCCAAAAAAGACGGCGGCAAAATTACGGAAGCTGCCTTTACCGAACTCGTCAGAGGTTATTCCGAAGATGCGGTCACCAAGGCAAACGGCGGAAAACTTTCGTCGTTGGTACGCGAGAATCCAAACGTAAAAAACAACCCGAACGCGGTGCTTCCGCCGTCACAACGTCTTTTGTCGATGCAGGAAGGCGATGTCACCGAACCTATCAAAGACGGCAGCAATTACTATATTTTCCGGCGCGGCAGGGACGTTCCGAAAACCTTTGAAGACACGAAAAAGGAATTGGAAGTCAGCTTGCGAAACCGCCGGGCTTACGCAATTGTTGCGGAGCTTGCGCAAAAGATCGTTGATGATCTGAAACAGACGAAAGATGCGCAGATCACGGCGCAAAAATTCGCGGCGCAGGCAAATATGAGCGTTGCGGATATGATTAAGGAAACACCTTATATCAAACCGGGTGATAATGTCGAAAACATCGGTATTTCACCGCAGTTTGAAGGCGGTATCGCGCCGCTCGAAAACCCGAACGATGTCGGCGAAAAAACTCCGATTCAGAACGGTTTTGCGATTCCGCTGCTGGTTGAAAAGAAAGAACCGCGTGACGCGACGTTTGACGAGGTCAAATCGCAGATCGCCGAAACCGTTAAGATCGAAAAGGCGCGCGAACAGGTCGAAAACATCGCCAAACAAATTGCTGCGGGTGCCGCGACGGCAGAAAGTTTAGGCGCCGCGGCGACGGCGAAAGGTTTGAAAGTGCAAGACCAAAAGAGTTTTATCCTGGGTTCACCGCTCGGACAAGGACCTTCGGCTTCGACGAGCGAAGCATTAGAAGATGCGGTTTATGCTTTGAAAACCGGCGGCGTGACAAAAACACCGCTCAAGGTCGGTGATAATTGGGTGGTCGTTGGCGTGACAAATCGCGAAGACACGAAGCCTGAAGAATTTGCCAAACAACGCGACCAATTGATGCAAACAATGCTTCAGCAAAAACGCGGCGGAGTTTTCTCGGATTATCTGGCGGCGGTTCGGCAAAAGATGGAGCAAAGCGGCGCCATCAAGATCTATAACGATGTGATCGAAAAATTCGACGCGGCAAATCCGCCCGAACCTCAGCAAAATCCGCAGTTCCCGCAATTCCCGCAGCAGTAAATTGAATTAAAAATTAAAAGTTAAAAATTAAAAAAGAGCGTCTTGAAAGAAATTTGACTTTCAAGACGCTCTCGCTTTTGCCTTTTTAATTTTTAACTTTTAATTTTTAATTTTGAAGCCTACCACCAACCCAAAATCTTCCACCAGAGCAGCCCGACAAAGGTCCAGATCAGAATGTTTAAGACCGACGCGATAAAACCGATCGTCCACCAGTTTCTTTGTTTGACATAACCTGTCCCGAAGTAGATCGGCGCGGGCGTTGTGCCGTAATGCGTCAGTCCCGCGCTCAGATTTGAAAAATAGGCGAGAAGCAGGACCGCCAAACCCGCCGGCGCACCGACCGCCAGAGTAACCGCCAGAAAGGGAATCAGCATTGCGGTGACGTGGGCGGTGATCGAAGCAAAAGCGTAATGCGCGTAGAAATAAACGAGCAAAAGAAAACCGAGCGCGAAGATCCAGCTCCAGCCGTTGGTGTAACTTGCCACCGATTCGGCAAAGATCTTTGTGATGCCCGTGTCGCCCAAAGATTTCGCCATTTGGACCAGCCCGCCGTACCATATAAAAACTTCCCAGGCGTGCGTTTCGTCCGTCAGATCGCGCCATTCCAAAACCCGCGTCAAAAGCAACACGGCGATCCCGAAAAGAGCGATCACGGTCGCGTCAATCCGGTGCAGAGTGATCGTCACCCACAGACCGACGATCAATATAAAAACCGCGAGCAGGATCATTTCACTGCGCTTGGTCGCGCCTAATTTGATCAATTCGTCGTTCGCAAATTTGACGGCGTTCGGCGTTTCCTTGATTCCGGGCGGATAAAACCGGTAGATCATCAGCGGAATGACGATCAGTGAAACAATCGAAGGCACGATCGCGCTGACAAACCAGACCGAATAACTCAGATCAATGTTTGCGCTCTTTTTGACAAAATCAGCGATGATGACGTTTGAGGCTTGTCCGGTCAGAAAGGTCGCGCAGATGATGACTTCGCATTGATAAAGGAGATTCATCAAAAATGTGCCGAGTTTTGCAGCCGTGCCGTCGTCGGGGCGCGATTCGTAAGTTTCGGAAATGCTTCGCGCAATCGGCAGAATGATGCCGCCCGAACGCGCACCCGTCGAGGGAATTGAGGAAGCCAGCAGAAAATCCGTGATGATCAGCGCATAGCCGAGACCAAGTGTTTTTTTGCCGATCAAACGCACGAAAATCAGTGCGATGCGATTTCCCAAACCCGTTTTTATCATCGCGCGTGAAAGAAAAAATGCGGCAAGGACGAGCCAGACATATTTGTCGGCATAACCGCCGAGCGCGGTTTCGATCTTTAATGCGCCGAACAATGCGGTCGCGATCACGCCGAGCAAAACCATCGCGCTGCCTGTCATTGGCTGAACGATCGAACCGACGATCGTCGCGACAAAAATAGCAAGCAGCGTCCACGATTCGCGCGTAATTCCCACAGGAACGGGAATGATCACGATAACTAAGGCCGACGCGATAACGGTCAGCCATCGCCACCATGTTTGTTTAAGCTCAGTTTTTGACATAAAAGAAGAAGAGGAGACGAGGAGAAGAGGAGAAGAGGAGAAAAGGAGAAAAGGAGAAAAGGAGAAGAGGAAATTCAAGTTAGCTAAATTTCTGTTTGAACAGCAACTCTTATTTTATCGAACAAGTTTCAAACCAAATCTCCTCGTCTCCTCGTCTCCTCGTCTCGATTATTCGCCCAAATACGCTTCTTTGACACGCGGATCGGCGGCAAGTTCTCGCGAATTGCCTTCCATCACGATCCTGCCTGTTTCCATCACATATGCGCGGTCGGAGTGATGGAGCGCGGCGTTGGCGTTTTGTTCGACGAGCAGAATGGTCGTGCCTTCGGCGCGGATATTGTCAATCGCCTGAAAGATCGTATGGACGACGATCGGCGCCAGCCCGAGCGACGGTTCGTCCAAAAGGAGCAGACGCGGACGCGACATCAGCGCACGCGCCATCGCAAGCATCTGCTGTTCGCCGCCCGAAAGCGTTCCGGCTTTTTGCTGTTCGCGTTCTTTGAGACGCGGAAACATCGCAAAACCTTTTTCCATATCGTCGGCGATACCTTTTTTGTCGTTGCGGATAAACGCGCCCATTTCGAGATTTTCTCGCACCGAGAGGTTGGCAAAAACACCGCGACCTTCGGGCGACATCGCAATGCCCATTGTCACGAGCTTATGCGAAGCGACGCCGCTGATCTCTTTGCCTTCGAACATAACGCGCCCGAGACGCGGTTCAAGCAGACTCGTGATCGTTCGCAAAGTCGTCGTTTTACCCGCGCCGTTAGCGCCGATCAGTGTCACGACCTCGCCTTGATTGACATGTAAGTTAATGTCAGTTAGGGCTTCGATGGCGCCGTAATTGACCGATACATTTTCTAAAGTAAGCATACTTTTATTTGCAATTTGCGATTTGCGATTGGTTTTGTGATTTGTCAGCAATCTCAAATAGAAAAGTTTGCTAACAAAATTTTTCAGAATAACTAAAGTTGCTTAATAAGCAGACAATTGCGAATCGCAAATTGCAAATTGCAAATCTCTTTAATCCCCTAAATAAGCCTCAATCACCTTCGGGTCATTTTTAATTTCGGCAGGAAGTCCGAGCGCGATCGATTTGCCGTAATCAATGACCTGAATGCGGTCGCAAACGCCCATCACGACGCGCATATTATGTTCGACCAAGACGATCGTCAGATTAAACTTGTCGCGGATCTCCTTGATCAATGCCGTCAGATCTTCCTGTTCCGAAGGGTTCATTCCCGCCGCCGGTTCGTCTAAAAGTAGAAGCTGCGGACGCGTCGCGAGTGCGCGAACGATCTCGAGCCGCCGTTGGTTGCCGTAAGGCAGCGAAGTTCCGCCTTCGTCCCTGTATTTCGCCAGACCGAAAATTTCCAGGAGTTCCATCGCGAAATTACGATGCTCGGCTTCGTCCTTGTAATAGCGCGGCAGCCGGAAAACCCCGTCCAGCAAAGACTGTTTGGCATGGCGATGACAAGCCGTGACGACGTTTTCCAAAACCGACATCGAAGGAAAAAGGCGAATGTTCTGAAACGTGCGCGAAACGCCGAGCCGCGAGATCTGATACGGACGCAAACCGTTGATACGCTTTCCGGTAATGCTAATTTCGCCCGACGTCGGCTCATAAACGCCCGTCAAAAGATTAAAAACCGTCGTCTTGCCCGCGCCGTTCGGCCCGATCAGCCCGTAGATCTCGCCTTGGCTGACCTGCATATCAAGCTCTTTAACGGCCGTCAGACCGCCGAATTTAATGACGGCCTTGTCGGTTTGCAAAATGTAATTTCCGTTTCCGTTTTCCATTATTCCAAACCTCCTTCCGGTTTGTCGGCGCGTCTGAATCGCTTAAAGAAATCGCCGATTTCCCGCGTTCCCAAGATTCCTTGCGGACGCAAGATCATTGTTAAGATCAAGATCAAAGCAAAAATAACAAGCCGCAGATCGGCGAATTGAAATGTGGTGTTGCCGACTTGAATCGCGGGTAACTGGCGCAGAAGTTCCGGAAGCAGCGTCACGATGATCGCGCCTAAGATAGCACCGGTCATCGAACCCATTCCACCGATCACGATCATAATGATAATTTCAAATGATTTGATAAATTGAAAATCGTTGGGATGCAGAAATTTATTATAGTGTGCGAAAAGAACGCCTGCAATCCCGGCGAAAGCCGAACCGATCACAAACGACATAACTTTATAGCGCGTGACATTGACGCCCATCGCTTCCGCCGCAAGTTCGTCTTCGCGGATCGAAATCAGTGCCCTTCCGGTGTCGGATTTGACTATATTGTGAATCACGACAACCGTGATGACGGTGAAAATTCCGATCCACATAAAATTGGCATAACCCGGAACAGGATAACCGGTGGCACCGCCGACCGCGTCGATATTCTGAATCACGATGCGAATAATTTCAGCGAACCCGAGCGTCACAATGGCAAGGTAATCGCCTTTCAAACGCAAGCTCGGAATTCCGACGATCAAACCCGCGATCGCCGCGACAACTGCGCCGACCACGATTGCCATTAACAAAACAATGCTCGAAGACACAATGTCCCCCAAAAAAGCCAAACTGCCTTCGATCGCTTTGCCGTAAGTAAAGGTGAAATACGCGGACGAATACGCACCGACCGCCATAAAACCGGCGTGGCCAATCGAGAATTGTCCGGTGAACCCATTGATCAGATTGAGCGATGTCGCCAAAATAACACCGATCGCGATAAAAACGAGAATCCGCGATTGATAATCGTCAATCCCGATCCCGAAAAAGCCCGTTGACGACATCGCCGCGTTCATAATGTAAAAAAGCGCAATAAAAACGATGCCGATACTTATTGATTTAACCCAATTCATAATTTATTTCGGATTTCGGATTTCGGATTTCGGATTTCGGATTTAATTCTTAAAATCCAAAATCCGAAATCACAAATCACAAATCGTCAGACTTTTTCCTGCACATTCGACCCCAAAAGACCCGCCGGACGAATAAGAAGAACCAAAATCAAAATGGCAAACGCGACCGCATCGCGATAGGTTGAAGGAATGCCGACATATCCGCCGTAACCGACGACCAGAGTTTCTGCCGCGCCGATCACCAAACCGCCGAGAACCGCGCCCGGAATATTGCCGATGCCGCCCAAAACCGCCGCGACAAACGCCTTTAATCCATACATAATTCCCATCAGCGGGTCAATTTTCGGATTATACTGTGCCGTCAAAACGCCGCCTGCGGCTGCGAGTGCCGAACCAAGAGCGAATGTAAACGCAATCACGAAATCTGTGTTGATGCCCATCAATTTTGCTGAATTCAGATTATACGAGACCGCTCGCATTGCCTTACCGATCTTCGTGTAAAAAATAATGTATTGCAGGGCAACCATCAGCAAAATGGAAACGACGAAGATCAAAATTTGCGAAGTCGAAATCGTCGCGTTGCCGAAAAGCGTGTGATTTTCGTTGGCGATCAATTGCGGAAAAGATTTCGGCGTTCCCGAAAAGATGAAAACAAAAAGATATTCGATAAAAAGCGACATTCCGATCGCCGTGATGAGCGTCGTCATTTTCGAGAATTTCCGCACCGGGCGATAGGCAAAACGTTCGATCGCCATGCCGAGGGCGGCGGCAATCGCCATCGCGCCGACGAGCGTGATCACAAAACCGAAAATTGACGGACTGGCGGCAAATCCGAGCGATGTCGCAAGTATAAAACCCGCATACGCGCCGACCATATAAATGTCGCCGTGAGCAAAATTAATCAGGCGCAGAATGCCGTAAACCATCGTGTAGCCGAGCGCGATCAAGGCGTAGATCGAGCCGATGGTCAAACCATTAACGAGTTGCTGAACAAAAGTATCCATAAGAATTTAGTTCGAAGTTTCAAGTTTCAAGTTCCAAGAATTTGCTTAACCTGAAACTTGAAACCTGAAACCTGAAACTTATTTATTCGTGTTGGTTGAATTCGACGTTGTATTTGTTGCCGTGTTACCGTTTGCCGCGGTCGGCGGGGTCATTCCTTCAGGATAGATCGTTTCCTTAAAGTCGAATTTACTGGCTCCCGGATTGAGTTCCAAAACAACCGCCGATTTCACCGCGTTGCGGCTTCCGTCAAGACTGATCACGCCGGTCACGCCCTTAAAATCTTTGGTTGCGTTGATCGCATCTTTTAATTTCGGACCGTCCGTGCCGCCGGCGCGTTTGATCGCGTCAGCCAGAACTTTCGCGGAATCATAAGCCAAAGCGGCTAAGCTGTCGGGCGCAACATTAAATTTTGCCTGATAAGCCTTCACGAAATTCTGAATTTCCGGTGCCGGATTGTCGGCCGAATAGTGATTGGAAATATACGCGGGTTTCAATGACGCGCCGCCGAGTTTCCAAAGTTCCGGCGAATCCCAACCGTCGCCGCCTAAGAGAGGCTGATTCATTCCAAGTTCGCGGGCTTGTTTGGCAATAATACCGACTTCGCCGTAGTAACCCGGAACATAAATTACGTCGGGTTTTTGGTCGCGCATCTGTGTCAGCTGCGCTTTGAAATCCTGATCTTTTTGCGCGTAAGTCTGTTTGGTGATGACCTTTCCGCCGAGCTTTGTAAATTCTTCTTCAAAAAACTTCGTCAAGCCTTTGCTGTAATCCGAACTGTTGTCGCCAAGGATCGCGGCGGTTTTCGCTTTTAATGTATTAGCCGCAAATTTTGCCATCACCGAGCCTTGAAAAGGGTCAATAAAACAAACTCGCGAAATATAATCGCCGACTTCCGTCACTTTCGGATTGGTCGAAGAAGGGGTGATCATCGGAATCTTTGCTTCCTGCGCGACCGGCGCAGCGGCAAGTGAATTACTTGATGCGACTTCGCCGAGAACGGCGACGACTTTGTCTTGATTGATCAATTTTGAAATAACCGTTTTGGCTTTTTCAGGCGTTCCCTGATCGTCTTCAAAGAGCATCTCAAGTTTTTTCCCGTTGATGCCGCCGGCTGCATTGATTTCCTCAAAAGCGAGCTGGATGCCGTTTTTGGTTGACTGTCCGAAGCTCGAAGTTGCGCCCGTCGTATCGCCGTAAACGCCGACCCTAATTGTGTCGCCGGTTGATGTCGTGCTGTTTCCGCCTTTGTTGACGCAAGCCGCAGAAGAAAGTATGGAAGTTATCAGACAAATAGCTAAAATGATTCTGGTCATATCTACCTCTTAGAAAAATTTGTTTAGATTTAGATTTGTTATGCTCTGTTAGGTCGTATTACGCAAACCTCGAAAGTTTGTTTTACAGAACATTTTATAATTTTACGTAATAATTCTACAAAAAAGCATTATACCTTTTTCGGTTAGTATGTCTAACTCGTTTCGATTAGAATTTCTGTAAGTTACAATATTTTTGCAGGACTTTCTCATAAAAATAAATTGCCTCCAACTTCAGTTGGAGGTTAGGTGAATCAAAAGCGTAGGCTTGAGCCGAATTTCTGATAAAAATAAAGTCCTTTTTGCTTTAGCCGCGCATTGTGATAAAGCAAAAAGGATGATTGATAAATTTTCCTTTTCGCCGCGCTTCAGATTTTAAGCTATCCTCCAAGTAAAGTTGGACGCAATTTAAGAAAACCATAAGGTTTTGACGGAAAAATTTTTATAACAAAGCCCTGAATATTTTTGCTATGAAAACAATTGAAACAAACGGCTTAGGCGATATGCCGCGAGCTGATTTCCGAAAACACGGCCATGAAATAATTGATTGGATCGCCGATTATTTCGAACGGCTCGAAACCTTTCCGGTTCTCTCGCAGAACGCGCCGAATGATTTGAAAAACGCTCTGCCGAAATCTGCGCCTCAAAAGGGCGAAAGTTTTCCACAGATTTTCGGGGATGTGGAAAAGTTGATCCTGCCAGCCGTAACGCATTGGAATCATCCGAATTTTCACGGACTTTTTTCAACTTCGACCAGTTCGGTCGGGGTTTTTGGTGAAATGCTCTCGGCCGCGTTCGATATGAAAGCGATGCTCTGGCGCACGTCGCCCGCTTCGACCGAACTCGAACCGGTCGTGCTTGATTGGCTGCGGCAAATGATGGCGTTGCCGGAAGATTTCCACGGGTTGATCTATGATACGGCTTCGATCTCGACGCTTCACGCGATCGCGATGGCACGTGAAAAATTAAACCTCGGCATTCGAGAAAAAGGAATGAGCGGACGCACGGATTTACCTTTGTTGAGAATTTATTGTTCGGAACAAACGCACAGTTCGATTGATAAAGCCGTCATTTTGCTCGGACTCGGGACACGCTCAATCGTTAAAATTGCGACGAACGAACGTTTTGAAATGGACTCCGAATGTTTGCGCGAAGCCATTTCCGACGACAAAGCTGCGGGGCATCTGCCGTTCTGCGTTGTCGCGACCGTCGGGACGACCTCGACGACGAGCATTGATCCGATCGAACGCATCGCCGATATTTGTGAGCGCAACAATATCTTTCTCCACGTTGACGCCGCGTATGCCGGAAGCGCGGCAATCATTCCCGAATTTCAGCATTATTTCAAGGGCTGGGAACGCGCCGATTCGATCGTCACGAATCCGCATAAATGGCTTTTCACACCATTTGATCTGTCGGTTTTGTACGTCCGCGATCTGGATCTGCTCAAACAAACTTTCTCGCTCGTCGCCGAATATTTAAAGGTTGCCGAAAGCGTGACGAATCAAATGGATTACGGAATCCAATTGGGAAGGCGTTTTCGCTCGCTTAAACTTTGGTTTGTGATGCGCTATTTCGGGCAGGAAGGTTTGATCGAACGTCTTCGCGAACATTGCCGTCTGGCGCGGCTTTTGGCGAATTGGGTGGATGATTCCGAGGATTTTGAAATTCTCGCACCGGTGCCGTTCGCGCTGGTGTGTTTTCGTGCTTGTCCGCAAGGCGTTGAGGATTTAGACGCGCTCAACGAAAAAATAATGAACGAGATCAATGCTTCGGGCGAAGCGTATCTGTCGCATACAAAATTGACCGGAAAATTTACTTTGCGATTATCGGTCGGAAGTATTCGCGTTGAAGAACGGCATTTGCGGAAGGTTTGGGATTTGCTGAATAAATTTAACCGCGAAATACGCTAAAAACGCGAAAAAGGAAAAGAAAATTTCGTGTGTTTCGCGTGTTTAGCGGTTAAAATAAAGTTTATGCAATTCGTCAAAGAATCAATCATCAAAGCCTCGCCCGAACGCACTTTTGCTTTTCACGAACTGCCCGACGCGTTTGAGCGATTGCTGCCGCCGTGGGAAAAAGCCCGCATTATTCAAAAAGCCGATATTTCCGTAATTGGCTCACAAGCAATTATCGAACAAAAGATCTTCGGCATTTTCCCGTCGCGATGGGTTGCCGAACATACCCGCTACGAACCGCCGAAGATGTTTGAAGACGTACAGATTTCCGGTCCGTTTGCGAGCTGGCGGCATCAGCATATAATTTTGCCGCACGCCGACGGCGCCATTTTAAGAGATGAGATCGAATTTTCCCCGCCGATGAGTTTTCTCGGTAGTTTTGCCGCACCATTTTTGATCGTGCCGAAATTAGAAAAGATGTTTGCATATCGCCACGAAGTTACGCGAAAATGGTGTGAATCTGAAATTTGAAATTATGCTGACACATATTGTTTGTTGGAAATACAAAGCGGAAACTTCTGATGCCGCGCGCGCCGAGCATATCGCCAAGCTGCGCGCGTTGCCTGATTTTATTCCGAATATTTTGAACTTTAACGTTGGTGCGGATATCTTACATCTTGATCGGTCGTTCGATACGGGACTCGTGGCGGTTTATCCCGACCGTGCGGCACTTGATTTTTATACCATCCATCCGGAACATCAAAAAGTTGCCGCGCTTGGCAAAGAGATTGCGGAAAAGGTGATCTCGGTTGATTTTTTGAGTGATTGAAACAGTATTTTTGCGCGGGGCAAACGTATTGACATTTTGCGACATCATAAAAACGCACAATCTTTTTAGTGAATATTTTAAGTTACGGTAAATTAATGAAGAATCTTAGAGAGAATATTTTTCGAGTTTTGGCATTCGGTTCGATCGCTGTTTTTTTTGCGATGACGGCATTGGCACAGCAGGTTCAGCGCACTGTTTACGACATTTCCGATTATAAAATGGATGTCCAGTTGGCGCCGAACGAAAACAAAATGACGGCAACGGTTGACGTTACTTTTACGCCGGCGGCGGAAACGCGCACGATCGCTTTTGAACTGAACGGTTCGTTGATCATTGAAAGCCTCACGCGGCTCGGTTCACCGACACTGATGCCGACGACAACCACGCCGGTCACGCCGACCACGTCGAAAATCAAAGCAATTCCGAAACCGACCCCGAAACCCGTAACACCGCAGAATCAGGTGACATTTGTGCAAGACCGTGTCGGTGTTTCGGATTTGGGGCCGAGCGTCAAGGTTGATCTGGGCGAATCGGTCGCGGCCGGAACATCCGTAACATTGCGATTCAAATACAGCGGCGTTCTGGTTTCGGCCGAAGGCGGACCGCTTCTGACGAAACGGCTTGCATATGTCGGCGCGAACAACGGTTATCTGCTTTACGCGGCACGTTGGTTTCCGTTTCACGATTACGCTGCCGACCGCGCTACCTCTGACATTACGATCACGATTCCCGCCGGCTATACGCTCGCCGGTTACAGCGATTTGCCGGTCACCAACACCGGCGGAAAAACTCGCTTTGTGCAAAACAAACCGGCGCTCATCGGTAATTTTTCATACGACCGCTACACAACAAAAAATCTGCGTTTCGGCGATTTTGAATTGCAGTTTTATACAAAGGCCGCCAACGAAACATTAGTTTCCCAATACGGCGAAACTTTGGGGCGGACACTAGATTTTTACACGAAGAAATACGGCACGCCGAACGGCGGAAAGAAATTGATCATCGCGCAGATCGACGATGACAGTCTTGAATATTATTCGGCGCAAGGGATGATCTTCATGGCGAATCGTCTGTTTGACGAATCGCGTGATACGGTCGAGGAACGCTTGCAGCGCGAAGTAGCAACGCAATGGTGGGGATTGACCGTTGGCTTAAAATCTTTTGACGATGCTTGGCTTTCGCAAGGTTTGGCGGAATACAGCGCGTTTTCGCTTCGTGAAAGCATTCTGACGGGCGCAAAACTCGACAATTTGCGCCGCGAATTGCTTGAAAAAGCATTGACCTTTGAACAAACCGCGTCGCTTATTCGCGCCCCGTCGAACCTTGACGACCAATCAACCGCTTACCAATACATAATGTACGCGAAAGGCGCAATGGTCTTTAAGCTCCTGCGCGACACGCTCGGCGAGCAAAAGTTCGATCAATTGATTCGGACCTATCTCGACAAATACCGCGACAAAAATGCTTCGATTGACGAGTTTGAAAAACTCACCTCAGAGATTGCCGGACAAAATATGCGCTACTTTTTTGCGCGTTGGGTCGAAGGCACCGGCGTTCCCGAATTTAAGTCGGATTATCTGATCATTCGCAACCGCAGCGGAAAATTTATCACGCGCGGAACGGTTCGGCAGAATTACGATAATCTTCGGCTGCCGCTCGAAATTCAGCTTCGTTCGGAAGGCGGCGGCACGTCGAAGGTCGTGACCGTCAATATTGACGAAGCGAGCGCGGATTTCAATATCGAATCAGAGGGCAAACCGCTCGAAGTGGTCATTGACCCGAATTATAAAATTTTGCGGATCTCTGACGATCTGCGGGTTTCTTCGATCGCACGGCGCGGAATCGAACAATTCAAAGAAGGAAATTACGTCGAAGCACAAACGCAATTTGAAGCCGCCTTAAAACTCGACCGTTCAAATGCGTGGATCTATTACCATCTCGGCTTGTTGTTCCTGCAGCAGAGAAATTATGATCTGGCGATTGACAATTTCAAAGCCGTCCGCGATCTCGGTGCGCAAGGCGTGGCGCGTCCGACATGGCTGCACGTTTGGGCATTGATCAAAATGGGCAATGCTTACGACGCCAAAGGCGATCGCGCCCGCGCAACCGATGCTTACGGCAAAGCCGCCGCGCTCGGCGATAATTACGACAATGCGCAAGATGCCGTCCAAAAATATCAGGCAACGCCTTACGACCCGAGGGAAAAACCGGGCACGACGGCAATCGTTCAATAAATTATGAACAAAAAAGGCAGAGCGTTAAAACGCGTTCTGTCTTTTTTATTTCAAGTCAAAGATCAGGAGAAAAAGAATGAAAAAAGTCTTTCGTTTGACGGCAATTTTCGCACTTGTATTGGGATCATTTAATAATATCTTTGCAACAACTTGGTTTCCGGAAGAATTTACCTGCCCGGTTGATAAAGAAAAAAACACGTTTATGGTCATCGGAAGCTACGGAAACTATATTTATTCTCGACCATAAAAATACCAACGGCAATTCAAAAAATAATCCCCGAAGTAAAAAGTGCAAGAATTTATTTTCTTGCACTTTTTAGTTTTATTTAACGATGCGCTAACAATTTCGTCAGATTTGTCTGGTCAAATAAATTAAGAGGTCAAAAATGAAGAAAGAACTAACGATGACGATGATAATTATTCTGGCTTTGGTTGCTGATTTACTTTGCGTTCGGCAGATTTATTCGAACACGGACGCCGCATACCTAAAAAATTCAATTGGTTTTTTGTTGATTGCCGTTGGTGCCGGATTGCTCGTGATGGGAGGCTTTTTTATCAGGCGGCTGGTTGTGAAACAAGCATAGAAACAGACTTCGGTTTGCCGGAGCAAAGCATACCGATTCACCAAATAAGAAATGTTGTTTTCAAAACTAACAAACAGTTTGGTCTTTTTATGTGTTTCCGAATTGTTCGATTTTATCCAGGATCATTGCGGTCAATTGCTTCGACGCAAATATCTGAAATACAGACGGTTCACTAGAAACCGAAGATGATGAAAATAGTTCTCTTTTTATTTTATTATTTCGGTAAGCGCATGAGTATCTTTTGCGGTATTTATCACACCTCAAATCCTTTGACGCTGAAATGGCGGTGGAATCATTGGAGTAATTGTTATGAGAGGCGAAAAAAAGAAGCGAGAATTAAAAATTACCGTTTCTTAAGACTTTTTAAATGACTAATTCTCCTTTGTCAGATTATAAATTAGCGATTTAGCCGGTAGCTGAAAGCTGACAACTAAGGAACGTGTAAAAAATAACTTATAACAATCCTACTTGGTTGAGAGTCGGGCTACGGCCCGACGATTCGCGAAAGTCGGGTAGTAGCCCGACTCTCAACCGGTAGTTTTTTATTTATATCGTTATAACTTATTTTTTACACGTTCCTAAATTCGTACAAGCCCAAACATCATAATCAATCTGACAAACTGGAACTAATTTAAGTGACATCTTGTTGCCGTCCGATAAATTAGACATTATTGGAAATAACAATTTGGATAGAATTCTTCCGAATTCCGGTGGCTGAAGGCGACCTTTTTGGAAATTTATCTTATTTCCAATAATGTCTATTGTTTCTGATTACTCGTCTGAGTATCAATTTTCGGCGTTTGATTGCGCTTTTTCCCCAGTTTGACTACGGTTTTTGGCATTCGATCCGTGTTTCTTTGTTCAGAGTCCAAACTTTAGTTTGAAAAACCGCCAGCGAAGCGGAGCGGTTTTACGTTTCATTTCAAATCACGTTTCATTTTAAACTTTTTGTTTTACGGCGCGTGAGCAACCGCTTTGCTTCGCTCGCGGTTGCGGCAAAGTACGTTCCGCGTTTGGACTCTGAACGAAGAAAAAAGACGAGCCGTTAGCCGCTCGTCTTTTTTTGTTTATTGGAACCTTCCCTTTGCTCTAAAAGTTAAGTTTCGCACGGAACTGCATCACACGCGGTCCGCCGACCGTGTTGGTGATCTTTCCGAAATCGGGGCTTCCGAGTTCGCTGTCGGGCGTTCCGAAGTTTGCCTTGTTGAAAACATTGAAAACGTCCCAGCCGATCTCAAATGAGATCTTTTCGTTGATTTTCGTTCTTTTCACAATGCCCAGATCGAGACGGCGTTGCGTTGGGGCGCGAAGCGTATTTCTGCCGAGACTGCCGAATCCGCCCAATGCCGAGCAGAGATTGCCGCTTGCCGTAAATGCTTGCTCGGTGATGTCCGTGCCTGTTTGGCTTAATGTTGAGCCGCACAGATTCGGACGACCGAAGCCTAAACGATACAAACCTCCCGAACCACGCACGAGATCGTTCAATTGCGAAACATTGCCGATTTCCGGCTCAGGGGCGAAAATCGTGTAGGGCGTTCCGCTTTGCGCCTGGAAAAAGCCCGAAAGCTGCCAGCCTTTCAGAAACGCGCTGTTTGAACCTAAAGTCGGAACGTCCCAGACAAAATTCGTCGAAAAACGATGGGTCCGGTCAAAATCCGAAACTGCTTTGTTCGCCGTCAGATTGCGCTGGTCGCCCTGCACGACAAAACCTGCGTTCGGCACGTCGGGTTTGCCGCCGCCGGCTGTGCTTCCCGGGTCGCTTGAATTGTTGTCAAGCGATTTTGAGAAGGTATAAGCGACGTTAAACTGCAAGCCGTTGGAAAACCGCCGCGTCAAACTGAATTGTGCGCCGTGATAATTCGAGAAAGCATTTGATTGAAGCAATAAAGCTTCAGGAACATTGAAACCTAAAACAGGCACACGCGCTTCAAAACCGATGACCGTGCCGTTGGCGGCGGAAAGATTATTGTCAATTCGTCCCGTCACCGTGTTTAAGAAGCCGAAGGCGCGACCGAGCCCGCGTTCACGCGCCGTTGAACCTGCGTTTAACGCGCCGTTTGGCGAACCTGCCGCAACGTATGCCAGATTGAAACGCTCGAAAATCTGGTCGGGCGCGTTCGGGTCGTTTAAGTCGTAGCCTTGATTGAATGCGACGCTTTGCAAGAGATTACTGCCTTTGGTGCCGACGTATCTGGCTTCAAAGACAAAATCCTTGGCAAATTGATACTGCACGCCGACATTCCATTGCTGAATCAAAGGCGTTTTCAAATTGCGGTCAACCGCCCGAAATTCAAAAGTTTCGGCGATATTTCCCGGCACGGTGACATTGCCGCGCGGGTCGGTCGTGACACCTGTGCCGTCACGGATCACATAACTTCCGGTCGCACCCGAACCGCGCACGATGCGGAACGGCAACCAGTTGTTCAAACCCAAAGTCGTCGGCTGGGCCGAAAAAGCATTGGCAATCGGCACGTTGCCGCTCGGAACAGTGATTTCAATTTCGCGTAAAAACGGGTAATTACTGAAAACCGTATTGATAAAAGCCGCCGAAGGTTTGTCGTAGAAAAGTCCGTAACCGCCGCGAATAACGAGTTTTTCGTTGACGGCATACGCCAGACCGAAGCGCGGCGCGATGTTATTCGTATCTTGTTTTGCCAAAGTATGATTGTTTGATGCCTTGTTTGTGATGGCGATTGCCGCGTCAACATTTCCCAAACCCGTCAGTTGGGCATTTTTCGGCACGATAAACCCGCGCAGCGGATTGTCGCAGTTCGCAACCGTTCCGCCGGTTGGCTGAAAACATGGCTCAAAACCGGTAAAATCAAAATTTCCGATGCGTCCGTTTT
>JANLTD010000719.1:0-19446 GCA_031362765.1 Acidobacteriota bacterium
AACGGACATATTTCGGCTGCCTCAAATTCCGCCTTAGGTCTTGCAAACGGCGAATTTTGCGCGCTTTTAGACCACGACGACGAATTAACGATTGATGCGCTTTATCACATTGCGAAGGAATTGAACGATTTTCCCGAAACCGCTTTTTTTTACAGCGACGAAGATATGATTGACACGCAGGGAACGCTCTATTATCCGAAATTCAAACCGGATTTCAGCCGCGATCTGTTTTATTCGCTAAATTTGATCACCCATCTTTCGGCTTACAAAACTGAGATCTTGCGAAAGATCGGTGGTTTTAGAATTGGTTTGGAAGGAAGTCAGGACTACGATCTGGCCTTGCGTTTTATCGAGCAGATTGACGAGAAACAAATTCGTCATATTCCGCGAATTCTTTATCATTGGCGAGCGATTCGCGGTTCGGTCGCGCTTTCGGCGGACGAAAAACCTTACGCGCACCAACGCGCCCGGCAAGCCTTGCGCGAACATTTTGAACGAACCGGAAAAAAAGTAACGGTCGAGCGGGGGCTTTATCAATTTCACCGCGTCCGCTACGAGTTGCCCGAAAAGCTCCCGCGCGTCAGCCTGATCCTATCGGCAAACGCCGATTTTGAAGCGGCCGAAAAACAGATTGAGAGATTTTTGGCAGAAACCGATTATCAAGATCCTGAAGTCTTTTTGATTGCGGCGGGGAGTTTAGAAAAACCGACCTTTTCCGACAAAGTTAAAGTAATTTTTCAAAGAAATTTATCAAAAGCCGAATGTTTGAATCAAGCGGTTTTTGAGTCTTCGGGCGAGATCTTATGCTTTGCCGATCCGCGTTTGCGGCCGTTTTCTCGGGTTTGGTTAAAAGAGTTGACGAGTTTTGCCGTTCAAAGGGAAATCGGCGCGGTCGGCGGAAAAGTTCTTTACAAAAACGAAACGATTTCGGGCGGAGGTTTTATTCTCGGGTTTGATGATCTGATCGGTACCGCATTTTACGGTTTGCCGCGTGAAACCGACTGGAATCTATCACGGGCAATGGTTATCAACAATTTTTCGGCAGTTTCTGAGCAATGTCTGGCAATCCGGCGCGAGGTTTTTGATGACATCGGCGGTTTTGATGCCGAAAATTTGCCAAACGTACTGTTCGGCGCGGATCTTTGTTTGAAGCTCGGCGAAAAAAAACTGCGCGTTGTTTTTACGCCTTACGCCGAACTTATTGAGATTGAAAAAAGCGATTCGCGAATCAAAGCCGGTGCGAAAGAAATTGAATATTTTCGCGACACATGGAAAAAAGTAATCGAAAAAGATCCTTTTTACAATCCGAATTTGTCGCTTGTCGGGGAAACTTTTACGATTAAATTGTGAGTCAACGCTTTAATATGCAAAAAGCCGCCTGAAGGCGGGACTCAGAACGATTTTGGAATAACTCGAAAACAAAACGGAATTTACAAATGAGATGATTGAATTCGACCGGCGAATATGCGCCAATTTTGAAGAAGCAACCAGCCGCGAATGGCTTGAAACAAACGGCATCGGCGGTTTTGCGAGCGGAACGATCTCGGGCGCCAATTCGCGCCGTTATCACGCCGCTTTGACCGCCGCGACGAAACCGCCGTTGGGCAGGATCACGATGCTTTCAAAGTTTGAAGAAACTCTGCTTATTGACGGGCGACCTTATGAACTTTCGGCGAATCAATTTCCGAATTCCATTAATCCGCAAGGTTTTCAATATCTGAAATCGTTTCGTCTTGACCCATTTCCGGTTTGGATTTACGAAGTTGAAGGCATCGAGATCGAAAAGAAGATCTTTATGGTCAACGGCGAAAATACGACCGTTTGCCGGTGGGCTGTGAAGTCGAGAGTCGGGAGTCAAGAGTCAAGAGTCGGATTTGAATTAAAACCGCTTTTATCGTTTTGCGATTATCACGCGTTGCAGCACGAAAATTCTTTGGTCAAAGCCGATTATGAAGTCTCGGAAATGGGCGTTTCAGTTAAGCCTTACAATGATTTGCCCGAACTCTTCTTTGCGCACAACGCCGAAAACACAGAAACGACCGCGCTTTGGTATCGCAATTTTGAATACGCGATCGAAAAGGAACGCGGTTTTGATTTTCGGGAAGATCTGTTTCAGCCTTTCATTTTGAAATTCGATCTGTCCGCGACGGCAAGCGTCATTGTTTCGACCGAAAAACAAACGGTCGCCAATGCGGGCAAGTTTGAAAAGGCCGAAATCCGGCGGCGCGAAGAATTGGTAAAAACCGCCGGAGCAAAAGATGATTTTTCAAACCAGCTTGTGTTGGCGGCCGATCAATTTATCGTTTCGCGCGGCGTGGGGAAGACCGTCATTGCGGGTTATCCGTGGTTTTCCGACTGGGGACGCGACACGATGATCGCGCTGACGGGTTTGACGATCACGACCAACCGGACGGAAATTGCGCGGCAAATATTGCTCGAATTCGCGCAGCATCTGAGCGACGGAATGCTGCCGAATCGTTTTCCTGACGCCGGCGACGAAGCCGAATACAATACGGTTGACGCGACGCTCTGGTATTTTGAAGCGATTCGTGCCTACGTCGAAAAAACGAAGGATTACGAGTTTGTCCGTGCACATCTTTATGAAAAATTGGCGGAAACCGTCGCGTGGCACCTGCGCGGTACGCGCTACAACATTCACGTTGATACGGACGGACTTCTTTATGCGGGAACCGAAGGCGTGCAATTGACCTGGATGGACGCGAAGATCGGCGATTGGGTCGTTACGCCGCGCATCGGGAAACCGGTCGAAATTCAGGCGCTCTGGTATAACACGCTGAAAATTATGGCGGATTTTGCGAAAAGATTCGGTGACGAAGAAGACCGTTCACGCTATGAATCAATGGCGGAAATGGCGAAACAAAGTTTCAATGCGGTCTTTTGGAACGCGGCGGAAGGTTGTCTTTATGATCTTGTCATCAATGGAATGCGCGACGGTTCGGTCAGACCGAATCAGATCTTTGCGGTCAGTTTGCCGTATTCGATGCTTTCGATCGGACACGCGCAAAGAATCGTCGAAAAAGTTGAAGCCGAACTATTAACGCCGGTCGGTCTGCGTTCACTTTCGCCGAAGGATAAAGATTATTGTCCGATCTATATCGGTTCACCTTTGGCGCGTGATGCGGCATATCATCAAGGCACCGTGTGGGGTTGGCTGATCGGCGGATTTGTTGATGCTTACCGGAGAGTCTATCCGAACGGACACCAAACGGAAAAGCGCGTCGAAGAAATTCTGTCAGGCTTTAAGATGCATCTTTCGGAAGCAGGTTTGGGGCAAATTTCCGAAATTTTCGATGCCGACGCGCCACACACGCCGCGCGGCTGTATGGCACAGGCATGGAGCGTCGCGGAAGTTTTACGGGTGATAAAGTAAGAGTTCGAGTTGCGCCTTGAGGCGCGAAAAACGCTCATCTTGAAACCAGTTCCGAGGTTTTCTTTCAAGTTATTCAATTGCGCCGATTTCGGGCGATATTTTTGCCCGTGCTTCGACAAAAGCCGCGTTACTGCGGGCTTCCGTACGTTCGAGTTTTTGCGATAAATTTTTGTCTGAAAAAATCATTTTGTAATTTCAAGAAGTTTTTTCGCGTTAAATTCCTACAACGCAAGAGCGACGGCTTTTTTCAATGACAAAGTCCGTCCTTGCTCGTAAAAGACGGCGAATTTTTTTTCCTCCGATATGCTTTGCAGTTCGCCGAGATAAGCGTCGCGGAAGCGGCGTTCGGCAGGTTCGGTGTCAAAGCCGAGCGATTCGCGCAAATATTCCGCCGCGCCTGCCAGTTGTGTGGCGCGTTCCGTGTTTCCGCTTTTGACGGCGAGCGCGGCAAAACCGTCCAGAGAATAGGAAGCCGTAACTTTATCGCCCAATTCTTGAGCTAATGCGAGGGCTTCCGTATAGTGTATGCGAGCCGCCGCGAAATCGCCTTCGCCGTAAGCGGTTGCCGCCAGATTGTTAAAAGTGGCGCACACGCCTTCTTTATTGCCAAGCTCTTTGGAAATCGCCAAAGATTCTTCAAACAACGGACGCGCCGCCTTAAAATCGCCTTTCGTTCGCGCCAAATCGCCCAGATTGTTGAGCGAAACGGCGATGCCGAATTTGTCGTCAATCTCGCGGCTGATTTTCAATCCGGCTTCGATAAACTTTCGCGTCGCCGTAAAGTCGCCCTGCTGTTTCGTTACGGTTGCCAATCCTCTGTTTGCCAGAGCGGTTTGCCGTTTCTCGCCCGCCGCTTGGCTCACCGCTAAACCGTCTTCAAACATTTTCCGCGCCGTTGCGATGTTGCCCTGATACATCGCAACCTGACCAAGCCCGTGCATCAATTTGAAACGCACGGCTGGAGGCGCATCATCGCTTTGCGCCAATGCCGTTTCGAGCCATTTGTGCCCTTCGGTCAGATGGTTGTGTAAAATCCAGAAAGTCCGCATCGCTGCCGCCAAATTTATCATCGTTTTCGTGTCGCTGGCGGCTGAACAGGATAGCGCGGCACGCAGATTGTCGTGTTCTTCTTCAAATCGGTCGAGCCATTTTGTTCCCTGCCCATCAAAAAAATGCCCTTCAGCCTCTTTTGCCAGCGCGAGAAAAAATGCGGTGTGGTTTTTTCGCATCATTTCGCTCTCGCCGCTTGTTTCCAAAATTTCGAGAGCATATTCGCGGACGACTTCGAGCAGGCGAAAACGCGATTCGCCGTCCGCCGTTTCCTTCTGAACTACCAAACTGTTTTCGACTAATGATGTAATGCCGTTGAGAATGTCAATCGTCTTTTGGCCTTTGTCCTTTGTTGGTTGCTCTTCGTCAGTTGCCAAATCTTTGACAACTGACGAATGACAAAGGATAAAGGACTCGGCGGCATCAATCGTGAAACCGCCCGCGAAAACTGCTAAACGGCGAAATAGAATTTGCTCATTTTCATCGAGTAAATCGTAGCTCCATTCGATTGTTCCGCGCATCGTTTGCTGGCGTGTCGGCAAATCCTGCGCTCTGCCCGTCAGCAATTTCAGACGATTTTCCAGACGTTCCAAAATCTGTAACGGCGAAAGAATTTTAATTCTCTCGGCGGCAAGTTCAATCGCCAACGGCAAACCATCGAGCCGCGAGCAAATCTCGGCGATAATTTGTAAATTTTCTTTCGTCGCGGCGAGATTCGATTTGACCGCTTGCGCCCGTTCCGTAAAGAGTTTCACCGATTCGTATTGCAATAAATCATCCGACGAAAGTTCGGCAATGTCGGAAGGCACGTCGAGCGGCGGTACGACGAATTCGCGTTCAACTCTCAAATGAAGAAGAGCGCGGCTGGTAACGAGCATTTGAACACGCGGCGCGGCGGCAAGCAATTCGTTCAAAACGGGCGCGGCTGATAAAACCTGCTCGAAGTTGTCAACGACGAGCAGAATTTGTTTTTCTTTCAAAAAATCCTTCAGCGTTTCGGGCAGAGATTTGCCGCCCGATTCTTTTACACCGAGCGGTTGGGCGATTTCCGACGCGACAAACTCCGCATCTTTGACGGCGGCAAGCGCGATGAAAAACACGCCGTCGGCAAATTCCGCGAGCATTTCGGCGGCGATTTCCAGCGCGAGTCTGGTTTTGCCCGTGCCGCCGATGCCCGTCAAAGTCACAAGCCGAATCGAATCGCGTCTGAGCAGACTTGTGATTTCGGAGATTTCTCGCCTCCGCCCGACGAGCGGCGAAAGTTGAACGGACAAATTATTCGGCCGAATGTCATCAGCGATTTCTTGAGCAAATTCTTCTTCGGAAAATTGTTCGGCAGTTGTTGCTGGGAAATATCGAGTTTCGGCTTGATCGGGTTCGGATTCGATTTTCTTTTGCAGTTCTCGCAAATTCGCCAGCAAATCATTCGCCGTTTGATAACGACGCTTGCGGTCTTTTGCCAGAAGTTTGGTAACGATGCGTTCGAGTTCGGCGGGCGTTTGCAAACTTCGCTGCGATAACGGCAAAGGCTTCTTCTCCATAATCGCCACGAGCGTGTGATTGACCGTCTTGCCCGAAAACGGCAAAACGCCCGCGAGCATTTCATACAAACAAACGCCCAAACTCCAAAGGTCCGTGCGGTGGTCAATCGGCAAACCTTGCGCTTGTTCGGGCGACATATAATTGACCGGTCCCATCACCATTCCGGGCTTGGTTCTGAAAAATTTTCTGGTCGCTTCTTCTGCATCAACCGCTTGGCATTTTGCGCTCGTTTCCGTCAGTTTTGCCAAACCGAAGTCGAGCAGTTTCACGATTCCGTCGGGACGAATCATCAAATTTTCGGGCTTGATGTCGCGGTGAACGACGTCGTTTGAATGGGCGACGACGAGAGCCGAAGCAGTTTGAATCGCAATTTCCAAAGCCTGTGCCGCGCTTAAATTTTTGTCCGAAATTTTTTGCCTGAGCGTTTCGCCTTCGACAAATTCGGTGGCGATAAAATGCACGCCGCTTGATTCGCCGATTTCGTAAATCGTGATGATGTTCGGGTGATTCAAGGCGGAAGCCGCTTGCGCTTCTTGCTCAAAGCGTTGCAAGCGCGATTTGTCAGAGGTTAAATTGGCGGGCAAAACTTTGAGCGCGACTTGGCGGTTTAATTTTTCATCACGCGCCAGATAAACCTCGCCCATTCCGCCTTCGCCGATTTGCCGTAGCGTTTTGTAATGCGCGACCTGTTGCCCGCTTTTGAGTTTTCCTTTTTGGTCAACGATTAAACTTGCAACTTCGGCGGCGGCGGGCTGTTCCATAAAACTTTCCGCATTTTCAAAAGAAGCCAGTAATTTTTCGACTTCGCGGCACAAGTTCACATCGTCGCCGCACGCATTGGCGAGAAACCGTTCGCGCTTTGCGGGTGCGATTTCCGATGCCGCATCAAACAAGCCTTTAATTTTTTGCCAGCGTTCCGAGTTCATAACAAATGTTTTGAATCCCGCCTTCAGGCGGCTTTTTGCTCAGTTTTGCCGCGTGAATGCGGAACTCAAAACTTATTTCGTAATTTCCTGCTTGAGCCAAGCCTTTGCCAAATTCCAATCGAGCCTGACGGTCGCGTTTGAAACGCCTAAAACTTCCGCCGTTTCGTCGTTGCTCAAGCCGCTGAAATATCTCAATTCAACAACTTGCGCTTGCCGCCCATCAAATTTTGCAAGGCGCGTTAAGGCTTCGTCCAACGCGATTAAATCAATACTTTTTTCTTTTGAAGAAATCTGAAACGCTTCGTCGAGCGGCAGATTTTCCGCGCTTCCGCCGCGTTTTACACGATGACGCTCACGCGCATAATCAACCAAAATCCGCCGCATTGCTGTCGAAGCAATCGCAAAAAAATGTGCGCGGTTTTGCCACCGGACATCTCTCTGGTCAATCAATTTCAGATACGCTTCGTGAATCAGCGCAGTCGTTTGAAGCGTGTGGTCGCCTCGTTCACGGCGCAGATAGCGCGAGGCTTGGCGGTGCAGTTCGTCATAAACCAACGGCAGAAGTTGGTCGAGAGCGTCGCGGTTGCCGCCGCTCCATTCTTTCAGCATCCGCGTTATATTTTGAGAATTTTGCGCGTTATTCTCCATCATTTTTTCCTACAAGGATATGTTTATTAGAACCTCAAGTCAACAATTTTTTAATAGACAGATGCGCTAAAAAAATAATTATCGAATTTTTTTAGCGGATTTACGCAAAACTGTCGCGTTAATGAATGTAGGTCGAAATTCAAATCGAAGAAGAACGGCAAACGGAATATTGCCGCTTTTCAAAACACGCCGATTCAATCGTGGAATCGGTAAAACTAAAAAGTCCAAACGACTTTTATGCCGATAAAAATAAAAAACAAAAATAAGGAGAAACAAAAAAATGGAAAATCAAAAAATCAAAAAACATCTAATTCGTTCAATCGTTTTTTCAGGTATCTTGGCAATTGCATTCTTCGCCGTCGGTTTCGTATCGGTTCGGGCGCAGGACGATGATTGTCGAACTAAAGCGTGCCGCGCCGCATTGGTGAACGCCAAACAAGCGACCGCCAAATATCACGACATCAATGTCGCTCTGGCGGACGGCTTTGTCCAAACCGGTCCGTGCGTTGCTCTGCCGACGGGTGAAGCGATGGGCTTTCATTTCACGAATTTTTCGCGGGTGAATTTTAGCGTGGATGAAGCCGAACCGGAAGTCTTGCTTTATCTGCCGGACGAAGACGGCATGATGCGCCTCGTCGCGCTTGAATACATCGTGCCGTTCACCGGCTCGAATCCCGCGCCGAGTCTGTATAACGGGCGCGTGTTTGAAGGACCAAATACCGTTCCGTTCCCAAGCTACTCGCTGCACGTTTGGGCGTGGAGAAATAATCCATGGGGAATATTTGCGGATTTTAACCCGAAACTTAGCTGTCCTGAATAATAACTCTACCCTCGAAATCGGGCGGGTTTGGCTGAAAATTCAGACTCGCCCGATTTACCGTAAAATTTTCTACAAAAAAACGGCAAAAGCGTCGCGTCAATAAATAGAACGAATTTAAATCGAAATGAAACGAACTATAACGGAAATTTTAATGGAGAAATATTTTATGCAAAACAAAATCAATTCAATTATCGCGCTCGGCGCATTATTGGTGGCGGGTTTGGCTTGCGGTTTCAACAGCAGCGAAGCAACTGTCAAAAAGAACGATACGGAAAAATCGTCCGCCCTTTTCGACAAAAAACCAAGCGGCATGATGAAGAACAAAGCTATTACCACAAAAAAATCAGGCGGCATCAGTGAGAACACGGACGAAGGCGATTTTATTCCGGTCTATTCGGAAATGAAGAGCGAAAAATTTGCCGAATTTAACAAAAAAATGAAAGAGCAGAAAGCTCTCGAACAAATTACCGACAGCCTTAATTCGTCTCTGGCTCTGCCGAGCGATATTAAGGTTACGTTTAAGGATTGCGGTCAGATAAATGCGTGGTATCAACCCGGCGAGCTGACAATTACGATGTGTTACGAGTTTATGGAATATTTCTACCAGACGGCTTTGAAAATGGGCAGAACCGAAGAAGAAGCCAACGATATGATGTTCGGCGCGACGACCTTTTTCTTTTTGCACGAACTCGGACACGGTTTAATTGATGTGTTAAAACTTCCGGCGACCGGACGCGAAGAAGATTCGGTTGACCAGCTTTCGGCTTATATTTTGTTGGACGACGAAGACGAATTCGGCTCGTCGGCGGCTGGTTCGGGCGTGCTGATTTTTCACGCGATGGCGGAAGACCAGGAACTGTCGGCAAATGCCTTCGCCGATGAACACAGCTTGAGCAGTCAACGCGCCTATAATCTGGCTTGCTGGATGTATGGCAGAAATCAGGAAAAATACGCTTTCTTTGTGCAAGACGGTTTGTTGACCGAAGCCCGCGCCCCGCGTTGCCCGACCGAATATAAAAAAATGTCGGAAGCGTGGCAGCAGTTGGTTAAGCCGTGGATCAAGGAATAAAGGCCAAAGGTAAAAGGTCAGAATTTTACTTTGACCTTTTTGGAAAGTGAAAGAGGAAGGAAATGAAAAGCAAAACAACAATTTTAATGATTTTAATATTGACAATTTCAAGCGTTTCGGCTTGCAGTTTCAAAGTCGGAAGTGCCGTGAGTCAAGCCGATTCCAAAACTGTCGAAAAAGAAAATCGAAGCAACGAGAGCATCGCGATTGTCAAAAACACAACCGCCAACGCGCCGTCGGGATTGACCGGAACTTACCGCTTCAAAAGCGAAAATTACAACAACACAATCAGCGTTGAAGAACAAGGCGATAACCGTTTGCGCGTGAATCTCTACGCCAGCTACGAGTATAAGGTCAACGGCGAATTGAACGCCAATGTGGGCGAGGCGAAAGGAATTGTTACGCTCAATGGCGACACGGCGGTTTTTGTGCCGGAAGAAACGGAAGATTGTAAAATCGTGCTGAAGTTTTCCGGCAAAAAAATCATTGTCAAACAAGAAAGCAAATCTAATTGCGGTTTCGGGTTGAATGTCAGTGCTGAAGGAACTTATACGAAAGTGAGCGATAAGTTCGATTTCAGCGATTCAGACGAGAATTCAACTTCGGAGCAAAATCCAACATCCGAACGGATTCGTTTCGCGTCGGGCAAATCGTCAATCGTAATTAGCGGCAACATCACCAAAGGCAAAGAAAAAGTTTATATCCTCGGGGTGCGAAGCGGTCAAACGATAAAGGTCAAAATCACCGACGGCGGCGAAAACAATGACGTAGTTTTTTATATTGTCGCGTCGGACGGTTTGCGTCCGATGGCCGATGAGGAAGGCGGCGGTTACGATTCGGCTTGGAGCGGCAAATTGCAAAAAAGCGGCGATTATAAAATTGTCGTCAGCACAATCGAATCGCAAAACACGCCGTATAAAATTTTTATCGAAATTCGATAACGACTTATTTTAATTAAAAAGGAGAACAAAAATTATGAAAAAACTATGGATATTAACATTAACCGTTTTGTCGGTCAGTCTGTTTTTCACGGCTTGCAGTTTCAAAGTCGGCAGCAATACTTTGGCAAAAACCGATACGGAGAAAAAGAGCGAGGAAAAGACCAAACAGGTTGAAAAAACGAGTAATGATAAAAAGAGCGAAAAAATCATGGCGAAAAGCGACGAAGAAACAATCGCCGATGACGAAGAAACCGGAGATTACAAGTTAGAGATAATACGCACCATTCAGATGGGGGAAAAACCCGAGGGAGGTCCTCAGCACGGTGACTACATCATTTACAGGATACTCGAAAACGGCGGCACGGTCGGTGAGCTCCATCTGTTCAAACCGCGTGAAGCGATGTTTTATATCTGGGACGGCGAGGTAATCGCCGGTCCGCTGACTACACAGGCGCAAGTTGACGAGGCGCTTGCGATGATCACCAGACAATCGTCAGAGGAATCGGCATCTGAACACGAAACTCGGATGGAAATTATGAGAAATTATCCGACAGGTCAAAATAAGCGCCGCCGCGTCTATGATTCCAAAGGAAATTTGCTCCGCGAGGAAAACGTTCCTTAATAGTCTGTAAATTAAGTTTTTTAACATTTTTCAAGCGTTCCGCAGTTACGCCTTATGTTCTTTGAAAAATAAATACCGTGAAAAAATCTGTTTGAATTTTAGCTCGCGTAGCGAGTGATAGCGGGTAGCCACAGGCGCAAGCCTGTGGAATAGATTGTTTCGATCATCAAGCCCGTGTCAACGGGCGACAAAATTTGCTGTCGCTATCTCCGATAGCTTGAACATATATCATCTTTCCCCGTAGCTTGCGCTACGGGCTACACGCTGTCGCCATCTCCGATGGCTGAAATCTGATTACGGCATTTATTTTTCAAAGACCATAAGGCGTAATTGCGGAACGCAATTCAAGACAAATTTTCGAGAAAACAAATTGCGGCTTTTCTTCTGACGGCTCGAAAAATAAACGGGAAACCTTACAAAAAAACGAAAAAAGTTATATCATTACTGACAATTTCCAAATCGAGAATGTGTCCTGATGAATGAATGTCCGAAATGCAACGCCGTTTTGTCGGAAACCGAGCGCGAATGCCGCGTTTGCGGTTGGGCTGATTTTACCTCTGCCGGAGAAACTCAGAAATTTAACGAGCAAACAATGGACACGGAACACTGGCAAAAAATCAAGAGTTTATTTGAGGCGGTGCAGGAACTCGAACCGAAGAAACGCGAGAAGTTTCTCGATAAGGCTTGCGGCAATGAGTTGGAACTGCGCCGCGAAGTCGAAAGATTGATTGATTCGATTGAAAGTTCGGAAAGTTTTTTAGAAAATCCGGCGGCGGCGGAAGTGGCGAGTATGTTCGAAGACAAAAAGACTCTCGCGGCAAATCAAACAACAGGCGATTTGAACAACGGGAAATTCGTCGCGGGAACGGTTTTGGCGAATCGTTATCGGATACTCGGCTTGCTCGGCAAAGGCGGAATGGGCGAGGTTTATAAAGCTGAAGACATCAAACTTTCGCAAACCGTCGCACTCAAAGTTTTGCCCGATAAATTAGAAAAAGATAAAGCCGCGCTCAGAAGATTTCACGCCGAAGTGCGAAACGCTCGCCAAGTTTCGCATCCGAACGTCTGCCGCGTTTTCGACATCGGCGAAATTGACGGACGACATTTTCTTTCGATGGAATTTATTGACGGCGATGATTTGTCGTCGCTACTCAGAAGAATCGGGCGTTTGCCGTCGGACAAAGCGATTGAGATTTCGCGTCAACTTTGTTTCGGACTGGCGGCGATTCACGAAGCGGGAATTTTGCATCGTGATTTGAAACCCGCGAATATCATCATTGACAGCAAAGGCAAGGCGCGGATTACCGATTTTGGCATTGCCGGAATCGAAACGGAATTAACCGGCGGCGAGATTCGCATCGGAACTCCGGCGTATATGTCGCCCGAACAAATCACGGGCAAAGAAGTTTCCCAAAAAAGCGACATTTACGCGCTCGGACTCGTTTTGTATGAAATTTTTACCGGCAAACAAACCTTTCAAGCCGATTCGATTGACGACCTTTTGCAGAAACAGCAAATAACAACTCCCACCAATCCATCAGAATTTTTGAAAGAAATAAATCCGCTGGTTGAACGGACGATTCTGCAATGTCTGGAGAAAAATCCCGACGAACGCCCGAAAAGTGCGATGCAGGTGGCGATGATGTTGCCGGGCGGAAATCCGCTCGAAGCGGCAATCGCGGCGGGCGAAACGCCTTCGCCCGAAATGGTCGCCGCCGCGCCGAAGAAAGGGGCGTTGAAACCTGTCGTTGCCGTGGCGTGTTTGGCGGCGGTTGTATTACAGTTTGCCTTCATCGCTTTATTTTCGGGCAGAGTCAGACATCACGAATGGATTCCGCTCGAAAAATCGCCCGAAGCCTTAGCGGAACGCGCCGATTCGATTATCAAAAAACTCGGCTATACAAATGCGCCCGTTGACACTGATTATGGTTTCGACGGCGATTTTTTCAGTTACGCCCGCGCCGAAAAATCGCCCGAGCATTGGGAGAGAATCCGCAGCGGTCAGCCCGCTTTGATTTATTTTTGGCATCGCACCAGCCCGCGCTATCTCGAACCCGAAAGATGGGATTATTCGACCGTTTGGCTCGATGATCCGCCAAACGATGTCGCGGGAATGACCAAAGTTTTTTTGGATGCCCGCGGACGCTTGCTCGAATTGAACGCCGTGCCGCCGCAGGTCAAAGACGAAAAGGCGCAGAGCGGCGAAGTTGATTGGACGACGCTTTTCGCCGAAGCCGGTTTGGACATTCGCAACTACCGCCAAACCGAATCGAATTGGACATCGCCCGTTTTCGCCGACGCGAGTTTTGCTTGGGAAGGCACGCACGTTGACCACGCGGAAGTTCCCGTCCGCATCGAAGCCGCCGCTTTTCAGGGCAAACCCGTCTATTTTCAAATCGTCGCGCCGTGGGACAAACCGCTTCGGCAAGAGGAAACTTCGCCGTCCGCGCCGCGTCGCGTTGCCGGCGTAATTTTGATTTTGGTTTTACTGAGCGTCGTCATCGGCACGGTTTTTCTCGCCCGTCGCAATCTGCGGCAAGGGCGCAGCGATACGAAAGGCGCGTTCAAAATCTCGCTTTTCGTTTTTCTCGTCGGTTTGGCGGCGAATTTGTTGACCGCCGATCATATCCCCGATTTGACGAAAGAATTTCCGCTGCTCTCCAAAACGGTTGGATATTCGCTTTTTAGCGGCGCACAGATCGGTTTGATTTATCTCGCGCTCGAACCTTTTGTCCGCCGCCGTTGGGCGAGTTTGATAATTTCGTGGAATCGTCTGCTGGTCGGCGACTGGCGCGATCCGCTCGTCGGGCGCGACATTCTCGTCGGCGGAATGCTTGGGCTTGGTCACACCGCTGCGATTTACGTTACGGCTTTGCTACAAACTCCGGTCGGCATCACATTTGTCCCGAATGCCGGATTGGAAATTTCATATCTCGAAAGTTTCAAACATCTTTGGGCGAAATTTTTAATCGCGCCGGCGGACGGAATTTCGGGAGCTTTCTTTTATTTGATGCTTCTGATTTTGATGGTTACGATTTTCAGAAAACAATGGCTGGCGACCGCCGCGTTTTGGACGCTGAATTTCCTTGTTGTCGGCTTGGCTTTCGGCAGAGAAGGGCATTGGCTCGGCTGGCTCGGAGCGGCTTTAATCGCTACGCTCCACATCGTCGGCATTGCGCGTTTCGGACTGCTGGCGATGATTTCGTTTATAACCTTTTTCGAACTAAGTTTTCACAACGCGATTACGGCGGATTTTTCGAGCTGGTATTTCGGCAATACGATTTTAGCGGCGGTCGTGATGATCGGTCTGGCGATTTACGGTTTTCACACTTCGCTCGCCGGACAAAAGATTTTTGAGGGGAAATTTCTAAAAGATGTCGAGAGTTAAAACAAAGATTATTATGAATAATTCATCTTGAGAGATTTTGGTTTTTAAAGCCGAAGACATCAAATTAAATCAAACAGTCGCGCTCAAATTTCTGCCCGACAAACTCCAAAAAGACAAATCCGTACTCGAAAGATTTAACGCGGAAATCCGTTGCAAGTTGCGCTCGAAGCCGGCGAAACATTCTTTGCGATCAAAACCAAAACGACAAAACATAAAAACCCGTTATTGCTAACAAAAGACAGCCTAAAATCATCAGCGGAAAACCGATCACGAAAAAATCTTTGGCGCGAACTCCGCCTTCACCGTGAACCATCGCGTTGATCGGTGTGCTGATGATAAACGGAATGCCGAGCGACGCGGCAACGGCAATCAAAATCGAAACGGACTGATGCGGGATAAACGCCGCCGCAAACGGAATCAACATCGTAACGGTCGCCGTGTTGCTCATCAAAGCGGCAAGCAACGCCGAAGCAAAACAGACGATGAAAATCTGCAATGTCAAAGGCATCACGCTCCAATCCAATTGATTTGCCCAAAACTCTATCAGATTCACGCTTTCAAGCAGATTTCCAAGCGAAATTCCGCCCGCAATCAGCGCAATCGTTCCCCAATCAATCGCGTTCAAATCCTTGCGTTTAAGCAATCCCGAACCGAACAAAATTGCGGCTGAGATGAGCGCAACAACCGGCGAAGAAACGCCGTGAAAAGGTTCGGTCAGCCAAAAAAGAATCGTTAAAGCAAAAACAATGATAACGATTTTTGCCTTTTTCGAGAGTTTCGGAACTGCTATTTCGTCCGCTTCAAAATTGCCTTTGACGCGATAGATTAGCTTTATCATCAGCGTTCCGACAATCAACAAACCGATTGTCAAAGGCAAGGCAAAGCTCATCCATTCGATAAACGTGATGTGTTTTTGCCGTTCGATTACCGAAATCGCAATTGCATTCGGACCTGTGCCGATTGGCGTCGCGATGCCGCCGAAATTTGCGCCAATAGCAACCGCAATCAACAAAGCGCGGCGAAAATTGTTTTGCAAATGGAGTTTTTTGGTTAAAGGATGTAGCGCGGCGATCATCATTGCGGCGGCGGCAATATTTGACAGCCACATTGACATAAAGGCGGTCACACCAACCGTCAAGATTATCAAAAGCAACCGGTTTTGCCGTGAAAATTTGACGGCGAGTTTTGCCAATAAAATATCAAGTTTGTAGCGCGAAGCGGCGACGCCGAATGTTAAACCGCCGAAAAATAGAATCAAAATCGGATTTGCCGCCCATTTTAAAACTTCGCCAAAAGCGTAATTTTTTGAGATCGGCGCAAGCAAAATAACTGTCAAAGCCCACAAAATAAATGTCGGAACATACGCCGGAACGATTTCCGACAACCATAAAATCAAACAAACTCCGGCAATCAAGGTTGCCCGCGCCTGTAAAGCATTGTCAAAAAACGATAACGAAAAAACCGAAACCGCTAAAATCAAAGCCAAAACGATAATAAAACCGCGTCCTGAAAATTCTTCGCCCTTGATTTCAGTTTTTTCCTGCGTTTCAGTCATTCCGAATGATAAAATAACTTTGTTTTACCACAAATTGCAAAACGAACTGTTATCGGCGACAATTCACAGCGAAATATTTGTTTGATGAACAAGGAAATATTTCGGATTAAATTTCCTGAATCGCACAAATTAATGAGAAAAATCACCTTTGGCGAACGTCTTCGCTACGCCTTTGACAAAAGTTTATCACGCGGTACGATCTCACTGGTCGGTTGGCTCGGTCTGCTTTCTCTTTCGATCGTCGCGACCGCAACCGCCCTTTTGTTATTGATCGGAATCGTCCCCGAAGTGCCGGAAGGTCATGAACCGCAAACTTTTAGCTTTGCCGAAGCGCTCTGGCAAAGCATAATGCGGGCAATTGATCCGGGAACGCTCGCCAACGACAATGGTTGGAGCTACCGGATCTTGATGTTTATCGTCACGATCGGCGGGATTTTTGTCGTCAGTTTGCTGATCAGTGTGTTGTCGAACGGTTTGCAAACAAAGCTCGAAGAATTGCGCAAAGGGCGTTCGTTCGTCGTCGAAACAAATCACACGCTGATCTTAGGCTGGTCGTCGCGGATCTTTCTGATCATTTCCGAACTTATTATCGCGAATGAAAATCAGAAGGCGCCGCGCATCGTGATCTTAGCCGAAAAAGACAAGGTTGAAATGGAGGACGAGATCCGCGCGAAGATCGGCAATACAAAAAATACGCGGGTCGTCTGCCGTTCGGGCAATCCGATCGATCTGGTTGATCTGGAAATTGTCAATCCGCACGCCGCCAAATCAATCATCATTCTTTCGCCCGATGAAAACACCAACGCGGACGCACAGGTCATCAAAACGATCCTGGCGATGACCAATAACCCGAACCGCCGTCAAGAGCCTTATCACATCGTTGCCGAAATCCGTGACGAAAAAAACATGGAAGTTGCCGCGCTGGTCGGCAAAGCGGAAGCTAAACTGGTTCCTTCAGGCGACGTAATTGCCCGCATCACCGTCCAAACCTGCCGGCAGGTCGGCTTGAGTGTCGTTTATAAGGAATTGCTCGATTACGACGGCGACGAGATCTATTTTTATGAAGAGCCCGCATTGATCGGAAAAACTTTCGGTGAAGCGTTGTTTGCATACGAACATTGTTCGCTGATGGGTTTGCGCCTCGCCGCCGGCGGCGTTAAGATCAATCCGCCGCCGGAAACCGTGATCTCCGCAGGCGACCTTATTATTGCGATCGCCGAAGACGACGACAAAGTTGTTTTCTCAGACTTTGAACACGTCGAAATTGACACGACGGCAATTCGTGAAGAATCGCGCAGCGGTTTGCACGAAGAACGTTTTTTGATATTGGGCTGGAATAACCGCGGCAAAACGATCGTCCGCGAATTGGAAAATTATGTCGCCGCCGGTTCATATCTGAAAATCGTCGCGGATGACCCCGAACTCGAAAATAGCTTAAAAGAACCAGCCGCCGGTCTGCAGAATCTCAAAGTCGACTTTGAAAACGGCGACACAACGAGCCGTAAACTACTAAATTCGCTCAAATTAACGTCTTTCGACCACATCGTTATTCTTTGTTACGCCGAGCAATTGAACGCGCAGGCCGCCGATGCCAAAACGATGATGACTTTGCTGCATCTGCGCGACATCGAAGAGAAAAAAGGCGAATCTTACAGCATCGTCAGCGAAATGATCGATGTCCGCAATCGCGCGCTCGCCGAAATTGCCAAGGCGGACGATTTTATCGTCAGCGACGAATTGACCGGACTGCTGCTGACGCAAATCTCGGAAAATGCCGAACTGCTCGACGTTTTCAACGAATTATTCAATTCGGACGGCTCGGAAATCTATCTCAAACCGGCGAAAGATTATATCGCGCTCGACCGCGAGGTAAATTTCTACACCGTCACGGAATCTGCGAAAAACCGCAATGAAGTCGCCATCGGCTACCGTCTCGAACGCCATTCGGACGATGCGGAACGCGCCTACGGTGTCCGTGTCAATCCGCCAAAAGCGGAAATGATAACCTTCAAACCCGAAGACAAGATCATCGTGCTGGCGGAAGATTGAGCATCTAAATTTTAGCAGAAAAATGTTATAATCGGCGCGAGGCAGCTTTACGAAACAGACCATAAATATCAACGAAATATTTATTTAAACCATCGTCAGACCAATAAAAACGTTATAGCGTATGAAAGCGATGACTTGTCCGCAATGCGGCGCAGTAATTAAAAGTATCTCTCGACGGGACGAATTTGCGTTGTGCGATTTCTGCGGCGCGAAAATTCTCATCGAAGAAATCACGGATCGCCGTATCGAAATTTCCGACAAAGCCATTGCTGAAAATCGTCCGAAGCTCGACGAAAAAGCAAGGCGATATGACCAGTTTGATAACTATCCCGAAGAAAACTCGAAACACTTTCCGGCAATCGGAGTCATCCTGATAATCGGTATCGCAGGTATTTTGACGCTCGTATTTGCAATAAATTCAAAATCTTGTCAATCGCGGCCGTCGAACGTCAAAGAACAAACTCCTTTGAAGGGCGTTAATGCTCCCCAATTCAAATTTCCAACGCCAACGACTACTCCTCAAATAAACTATGAAGTAAAAGCCCAATGGAGCGGCAATAACGACATCGAGCATTTTGAAAGCCCGCAGATCGATATGTCGAAATTATCGACTTCCGACCCGAAGGAATTAAAAAAGACCGTTTTCAAAAATCGCGCTGTGCAAGTCAAAATCACGATCAACACGGCGGGCGAAGTAACATCAGGCGAAGCAATTTCAGGACATCCGATCTTGACCGAAGCCGCCGTCGAGGCCGCGAAAAAATCACTTTTCAATTCCCGCTCAAAACCGACAACCCGCGTTTTGACCTATTATTTTCGCTTGATAGACAGTTGAATCAATTGTTACCGAACAACTTTGAACAAAGCATGATGGGCGGCGTTCGAGTCGCTGCCGACCCAAACGTCAAAAGTTTCGGCTTCTTGGACCCATTTTCGCTCTGATGCACTCCAGTATTCCAATTCTTTGCGGCCGAGACTAAAACGAATCGTCTTTGTTTCGCCCGAAGCGAGCGTCACGCGCTCGAATCCTTTTAATTCCCTGACGGGGCGCGATGCGCTGCCGGCGCGTTGGTGAATGTAAAGCTGAACAACTTCGTCGCCCGTGCGGCTGCCCGTGTTTTTAACATCGATCGAAACTTCGACGCTGTCGCCAAGCTTAAATTCCGGTTTGCTTAGTTTCATATTTGAAAATGCAAACGTCGTGTAGCTCAAACCGTAACCGAACGGATAAAGCGGTGTGCTTTCTTCGTTCCAGTATCTTTCGCCTTGTTTTGGCGGGTCTTGCGTCAGATTGTGCGAGTAATAGATCGGAATTTGTCCAACATTTCGCATCCAGGTAACTGGAAGTTTGCCGCCCGGATTCGCATCACCGAATAATAAGTTTGCGACCGCCTCGCCGCCTCGCGTGCCGGGATACCAGATCTCTAAGATCGAGTGAATGTTCT
>JANLTD010000743.1:0-7845 GCA_031362765.1 Acidobacteriota bacterium
GGTTTTTGGTTTTTGGTTTTATTAGATGGAAACTCGTGATTTTCAATCAAGATTCACCAAAATAAGCGGTCGTGGCGAGAAATTCAAAGTCAATCGGTAATTTCTTTCAAAAAACAAAAAACCAAAGACCAAAGACCTAAACAATTACCTTATTTCTTAGTCTTAAAACAGCTTCTTAAATTTTCTGACATTAGTTGAGCGACGATTATTAATGCTATGATCCGCTTAAGTTTCTAAATATTCGGAGGTTAATATGTCAAAGAAAGGTTCTTTTTACCGTGCTGTCGTCATTTTCCAGATCTCGGTTTTGTTGTTTTCATTTTGCCCGGGATTGTCCGCAGAAACCAAATCTCCGCAGACGGTTTTTTCAAACACGACGCCAATTACGATCACCACGACTTCGGGATTGACTGCGCCAACCGTGGCGACGCTTTATCCTTCCCAGATCAATGTGGCAGGAATGACCGGCACGATCACGCGGGTTGCCGTCACTCTCGACGGTGTCAATAATACGATGATGCGCGATCAGGATTTCCTGCTCGTCAGTCCGACCGGCGCGAAATTTATTTTCTTTTCCGACGGCGTTGCCGGAATCTTTTTCGGGGTTGACGACCGGATCTATACTTTTTCGGACGATGTGGCGACGACATTTCCGAATAATTTCGACCCGGTTTCCGGAAGTTATAAACCGACGAGCGGCGACCTTTCGGCCGATACCTTTCCGGCACCGGCACCGGCCGCGCCTTACAGCCAACCGCCGGGCGCGACATTCGCGTCTGTTTTTAACGGCGCGAATCCGAACGGAACATGGTCGCTTTATGCGGTTGACGATACCTTGAACTTTCCGGGAAGTATTAATTCCGGTTGGTCGCTGACGGTGACGACCGACGGCGCCCCGACCACGTTTTCAAATGCAAATTATATCGGGCTTCACGATATTCTGGCGACCTCCGCGCCCTACGGCACGGCAATCAGTGTTTCGGGCGTGTCGGGCGTTATTTCAAACCTCAAGGTTTCGCTCGACGGTTTTTCACATACCGCGCCGTCGGATGTTGATATTTTGCTGGTCAGTCCGAACGGCAAAGGATTGATTGTGATGTCGGATGTCGGCTCCGGGACGACAACCAATGTGAACTTGAGTTTTGACGATGCGGCGGCAACGACGATTAACAGTTCGATCGTTTCGGGCTCTTATAAACCGACCGACCAGAATGGCGAGGGCGTGGCTGATACGTTTCCGGCACCGGCGCCGTTTCGCCCGTATTATCAAAACAATCAACCGCTCAGCAGTTTTAACGGCATTAGTCCGAACGGTGAATGGCGGCTCTATGTCGTTGACGATAATCCAACCAACGCCGGTTCGATCTCCGGCGGTTGGAGTTTGGATATCACAACCACGCCCGTTGTTCCGCCGACACAGCCGAGTTGTTCGGCACCCTCGTTTTCGCCGACCAGTTTTCCGACCGGCATCAACCCGACCAATCTGGCGATCGCCGATTTTAATAACGATACGAAGCCGGATCTGGCGGTCACGAATCAGGTGACGAACGACGTTTCCGTCCTGCTTGGCAACGGCAACGGCACTTTTATGCCGCAGACCGTTTATGCGGCGGGTTCGAGTCCGTATGCGGTCGTCGCCGGAAAATTTAACGCCGATAATAATTGGGATCTGGCGGTCGCCAATTCCGGCTCGAACAATGTTTCGATACTGCTCGGCAACGGTAATGGAACATTCTCCGCACCCGTCAATTTCTTTGCCGGTTCAAATCCGATCTCGATCGCTTCGGGCGATTTTAACAATGATTCGAAAGCCGATCTCGTCATCGCAAATTTCGGCGGATTTTTCTCCGGCTCGGTTTCCGTCCTGCTCGGCACCGGTTCGGGCAGCTTTACGACCGGCACCTCCGTTCGCACGCGCACACAGCCGTCTTTCGTCGCGGTCGCCAATTTTAACCGTGATGCCTTTCAGGACATCATCGTCGCCAATTTCGGTTCCGACAGTGTTTCGACATTTTTCGGTAACGGCACGGGCATTTTTCAATTGCAGCAAAATATTACGACGTCCGGAGGCCCGGTTTCGATTGAACTTGCTGATTTAGGAACAGACGGAATTTTGGATCTTGCGGTTGCCAACTACAATATGGACACGATCACTTATTGTACCGGCACGGCATCGGGCGGATTTGCCGGTTGTTCAACAGGTTCCGCAGGCGGTAACAATCCGATCTCGATCACCGCTGCCGATTTTGTCGGAAGCGGAACAAAAACGACGGCCGTCGCGCTGAGCGGTTCAAACACGGTCAACATTTTGACGAGTATCGTATCGGTCGGGCAAAGTCCGAACGCCGTCAAATCTGCCGATTTCAACGGTGACGGCAAACCCGACATCGTTTCGGCCAATTTCGGTTCCAATGATGTTTCGATTTTGATCAACAGCTGCACGGCGGCACGAGGCAATATTTTTGATTACAACGGCGACCGCCGCACGGATTATTCGGTTTTTCGTTCGGGCAATACGGGTTACTTTATTAATTCTCTGAATCAAACCGGCGTCGCCAAAACTTTCGGGCGACCGACCGATAAGCTCGTACCGGCCGATTATGACGGCGACCGACGCGCTGATTTCGCGATCTACCGTCCGTCAAATGGTTTGTGGTATATCCTCGACACGTTTTCGAGACCAATTTCTTTTGTGCAGTTCGGATTACCCAACGACATTCCCGTCGCGGCAGATTATGACGGCGACGGCAAGGCGGAGATCGCCGTTTGGCGGCCTTCGGACGGTAATTGGTATATTCGCCGCAGTTCTGACGGAGCGACGCAGGTTTCCACTTTCGGGATGAATGGCGACAAGCCCGCGCCGGCTGATTACGACGGCGACGGAAAAGATGATCTGGCGATCTTCCGTCCCTCGACCGGCGTTTGGTATATCCAGAAGAGTTCGAACGGGCAATATATCATCACACAGTTCGGTATCGCCGAAGACAAAACCGTTTCCGGCGATTACGACGGCGACGGCAAAGCTGACATTGCCGTTTGGCGGCCTTCAAACGGTGCGTGGTATGTTCTGAGAAGTTCGGACGGCGGTTTTGTCGCGTCAGGATGGGGACTGAACGGCGATATTCCGGTTGTGGGCGATTACGAAGGCGACGGGAAATACGATTTCGCCGTCTGGCGGCCGACCGACAATATTTGGTATGTCAGAAAAAGTTCGGACAACGGCGTGTCGTATTTTCAATGGGGAATTTCGACCGACGCTCCGATTCCCGGGACATTTGTCAGGTGAATAAATGGATGAAATATTGTAGGATTAAAAATAGCCGTATATAGAGATCAGCCCCAAATTATCCGGCATGAATTAATTTTCGGAAAAAGGAGAAAGCTATGAAACAGACAAATTTGATTAGGTTACTCGGTAGTTTTGTCGGACTATTGCTGATTTTCGGTGTGTCCGCCGATGTTTTGGCACAGGGTACGGGAAAAGGTAACGGTAAAGGCAATTCGAGTTCGACACGCGAAAAATCGGATAAATCAAAAAACCCCGACGATTCGCTTTGGAGTGGATTTCCTGAAGACAAAAACAAGCAAAAACGCGGCAACGGCAATAACTCAAGCCTAAATAAATCGCAACGCTTCAAAGGTCTATCAAAGAAAACCGGGGTTTCGACTGACAGGCTTCAATCGCAGTTTGAGTATGAAAGAAAACTGAATCCTGATTTAACCTACGGGCAATTCGTCGCGGCAAATATGATTTCCCGTAATCATCGCGGGATTTCGACAGGCGATATTCTCACCGGTTTGCGAAAGGGCAAAAGCATCGGTCAAACCTTGAAAAGCAACGGCTGGGACAAGGGCAAGATAGATAAGGAACGCAAACGCATCAGAGACATTTACAAAGACGACAATGATTACGACGATCGTGATGATAATGGGGATTTCTAAAAATTAAGAACTCTTTGAGGCTTGCAGAAGTCCGCCCGAAGTAAAGGCATAAATGTTCGCTCTTACTTTGGGCGGGCTTTCTCATTCACAAACCGATAACCAACACCGCGGACAGTTTGCAGAATCTGCGGTTTCGTCGGATCGTCTTCAAGATATTTTCTTAAGCGGACAATAAAATTATCGATCGCCCGCGTATCGGTGTCTTCGTGCAGATCCCAGACTTTTTCCAAAATTGTTTTGCGTGAAACGGATTTGCCTTCATTTTCAATCAGATACCGCAGAAGTTTGGCTTCCATCAACGTCAGATGAATTGCCTCTTCGCCGCTTTGCAGTTCGAGATTGTCAAAATCAATGATCTTGCCATTGACGCCGAAAATCTGTAGATTTTCCGCATTGATTTTTGTCGGATCGGTTTCGTTGGCAAACCATTGGCGGCGGCGCAGCAATCCGTTGACACGCGCCAGAAAAATATTCAGATCAAAGGGTTTCGGCAAGTAATCGTCGGCGCCGGATTCAAATCCACTCAAAACATCTTCGGGTTTACCAAGCGCAGTGAGCATCAGGATCGGCGTAAAATTTTCGGCATCGCGCAACGTGCGGGCAACTTCAAAGCCGTTCATTTTCGGCATCATCACATCCAAAACGATCGCATCAAAAGTTTTATCTTCAAGTATCAGCAAAGCCGCTTCGCCGTCATAAGCGGTTTCGACCTCAAAACCGTCAGCTTCGAGGTTAAACCGCAACCCGTCGGAAAGATGCTCTTCGTCTTCAACAATCAAAATTCTGTTCATAATTCGAAATCCAGGTTCCAGGTTTCAAGTTCGACTTTACCGGGACCTTGAAACCTGGAACCTGGAACCTGAAACTTATTTAGGTAATTGCACGATAAATGTACTTCCCTTTCCTTCCCCGTTGCTGTCGGCCGAAATTTTTCCGCCGTGTTTTTCGATAATTTCTTTCACGATAAAAAGCCCTAACCCCGTGCCCTTTTTCTCTTGCGTCGAAAGATTCGGAACCCTGTAAAATCGTTTGAAAACCCGCTTAAATTCACTTGAATCAAGTCCGATGCCGTTGTCTTTAATGAAAATCTGAACTTTTTTATCGCCGGCATTCTTTATCCGGACGGAAATTTTCGGCGGTTCGCCCGAATATTTAACGGCGTTGTCCAAAAGATTTGAAAATGCGGTTTGCAGTTCAGACGCATCGCCAAACAGTTTTATGTCATTGGCAGGCTGTGTCAGTTTTATCGCCGTTTCATCCAACTTGTAGCGTGTTTGAACGATTTTCACACACTCGCCGAGCATTTTACCGAGGCTGATTTCCGAAATATTCAATTGCCGCTGTTTTTCGCGTGTGCGGCTTGCCTGCAAAACCTGTTCGACCGTATTTAAGAGCCGGTTGTTGTCGGCAAGCATCACGTCGTAAAATTCGCGGCGTTTTTCGTCGGAAACCTCGCGTGTTTTCAGCGTTTCGAGATAAAGTTTGATCGACGCGATCGGCGTTTTGAGTTCGTGCGTGACCGCGTTTAAGAAAGCGTCGTGCTGTTCGTTGCGGCGAATTTCGCGCACCATAAAAATCGTATTCAAAACCAATCCGGTGATGATCAAAGCAAAAAATATAACGCCGAAAACCAACAGCGCAACCTCACGCAGATTTAGCAAAATCCATCCGACATTAAGCGCGACGGCGAGCGCGATCAGGCATATGCCCAGGATCAGAAAGAAGATTTTAGTTTTCCGACGACGCATTTCTAGAGTATAACGGCGAAAAAGTGGAAAAGGGAAAAAGTGTTTGGCTTTTTCCCTTTTTTCTCTTTTCCCTTTTTTCCCTTGCCTACGCCGCTTTTTGCAAAGGTTGTTCCGTTTGCATTTCTTCGTTTTCCAAACGGTAGGCATAAACGTCGGTCGCCAAACCCAGTTTTTCGAGTGTCCAGATCTGAATCCAGTTCAAATCAATTTCTTTCCATGTCAAACCGTGTTTCGCCGAGCGCGGATGGGCGTGATGATTGTTGTGCCAGCCTTCACCAAAGTTCAGTGCGGCAACCAAACCGTTGTTGGTCGAAGTGTCGCGTGAATCAAACCGGCGCGTTCCCCAGATATGCGTCACCGAATTAACGAGCCACGTTGTTTGCCAGCCAAAAACGACGCGCAAGCCGATCGCCCAAAAGATCATCGAAAATCCACCGATGGCAAATAAACCCACGCCAAGCAGAACGGATGTGACCCAGTAATATTTGTTCATAAACCGCTGCACCGGGTCTTTCATCATATCCGGCGTGTAGCGGTTCATTGTCTCTTCTGTTTGATTTTGTCCCTCGCCCTTAAATATCCAGCCCATATGCGAATGAAATATGCCGCGTTCGGGTGAATGCGGATCTTTGTCGGTTTCGGTAAAAGCGTGATGCAGCCGATGCGTTGTGACCCAGCTGATCGCACCTGATTGCAGCGCCAAACTTCCGAAAAAAGTCAGAATATATTCAAACCATTTCGGCGTCTTAAATCCGCGGTGCGTCAGCAGCCGGTGATACCCGATGCCGACACCGACACTGTTCGCGATCCACCAGAACAAAACTGCGACCGCGAGGTTTTGCCAGCTGAAAGTAAAAAGAGCGGCGACCGCCATCACGTGAAAGATCGTCACGGCAATGATCGTGTGCCATTGAATTTTTTCTGATTTTGCTTGTTTGAATTCGACTACGTTCTGCATAAAAACCTCGTTATGATTACAAAAATTAACGCTTCTAATTTGCGTCAATTTCAATCCTAACAGGTTTTAGGGTGCATAATTGTAAGACTTTTGTAATAGGTTTTCGCAATACCGGCGACTGGCGCCAATTGCGGTCATTGAACGCCATTTTATTGTCCGTTAAGGATGTTTGCTATATTTTTAATCCGCAAATGCGACGCTCAATTGTCTGAGCGGCATTGATTTTCGTTCGTCGAGCGCTGCGACATTTTCGCGCGTGACATATCTATACAAAATATCGCGCTGCTGCGGGCGGAATCCGGCTTCGGAGATCTGGTAACGCAATTCCTTTTCACTTGCTTCGTTGTGCGCGCCGGCGGCCGAAACGACGTTTTCTTCGATCATAATTGAACCCATATCGTCGGCGCCGAAACGCAGTGCGGTTTGTCCCAATCGCAAACCTTGCGTCAGCCACGACGATTGAATATGTTCAATATTGTCAAGGAAAAGACGCGACACCGAAAGCATTTTCAAGTAATCAATGCCGGTCGGTTCTTCCGTTATTTTTCGTCCCAAAGCGGTGTTTTCGCGTTGAAAAGTCCAAGGGATAAACGCCGTAAATCCGCCGGTTTCGTCCTGCACGTCACGGACGCGTTGCAGATGACGGACGCGGTGTTCAACACGGTCGCCGATCCCAAACATCATTGTCGCAGTCGTGCGAAGCCCGACTTTGTGAGCTGCGCGCATCACGTCGAGCCATTCCTGCGTGTTGCATTTGGTCGAAACGCGCCTTCGAACTTCGTCATCGAGAATCTCGCCGCCGCCGCCGGGCATTGAATTGAGGCCCGCGTTTTTCAGGCGCTGCATAATGGTTTCGTAGTCAAGTTTCGAGATCAGCGAAATATTGTGAATCTCGGGCGGCGAAAAACAATGAAGCTGGAAATCTGGATAGATCGCGTGGAGCCGCGACAATAAATCTTCATACCATTCGATATTGAAATCAGGATGAAGTCCGCCCTGCATCAAAACGCCGGTGCCGCCTAATTGAATCGTTTCGTCAATTTTTGTACAAATTTCTTCAAATGAATGAACGTATGTTTCGGGTTTTCCGGGTCGGCGGTAAAACGCGCAAAACGTACAGACGACATTGCAGACATTGGTGTAATTAATGTTGCGGTCGATGATGTACGTTACAACGTCACCCGGATTTTTTCGCTG
>JANLTD010000767.1:0-5356 GCA_031362765.1 Acidobacteriota bacterium
CAGCCTTTGACTTGAGCCGATATTCACTACTGTGACGCTTGCTCCGCCAACCACCGCGCCATTTTGATCTTTACCACTCCGCTGATTTTTGCAGAACCTTGTGCCGAAACCGAAATAACACACAAAATTGAAACCGCAAAAACTAAAAAGATTCGTTTACTCAACTGATTGACCATAGTTCGCTCCTTATCGATCTTAAATATTCGTGCTAAAAGGCATACAAATTTTCTGTAATATTGTTTTGACGAAAACGTATTTATTTGGGAATGTATTGTTTGCGAGGTACGATATATTTGTCATAAAGTTAGGACAAATTTTTGTCAATGGATTAAGATAAAAAGATTCACCAATGGCACACAAACGCAAAACCGCAATTTCGTGGGTTGAGGCAGAAAAAATTAATATTCGCGGATACGCAATCGAAGAATTGATCGGGAGAATATCTTTGGGCGAGGCGATGTATCTGCTTCTATTGGGAAAATTGCCAACAAAAGACCAGGCCGAAATGCTCGAAGCAATTTTGATTTCGGTGATCGATCACGGAGTTCGTCCGGCTTCGACGATTGCTGCGGTGACGGTTGCCAACACGGTGCGCGCTTAAATTCAGCGGTCGCCGCCGGAATATTGGCCATCAACAAATATTACGGCGGTGCGATCGAAGATGCGATGCGGGCAATTTCAGAAGCGGTCGAATTGCAGCAGAGCGAAAATTTATCGGCGATTGCTTCGGCAGAACGAATTGTGCAAAATTACAAAACGCTTGGAATTCGTATTTCGGGTTTCGGGCATCGTTTACACGCCGCCGATCCGCGCACCGCCCGGCTTTTTGAACTTGCAAAAGAATCAAAAATTGCTGGAAAATACGTTGCACAAGCAGAAGTGTTAGAAAAGGTTTTATTGGAAAAAACCGGCAAAACTTTACCGATAAACGCTGACGGCGCAATTGCCGCACTGCTTTGCGAAATGAATTTTCCGCCGCAAACGGCAAACGGAGTTTTTATGATCGCACGTGTTCCCGGACTTGTCACACATGCGACGGAAGAACAGCAGCGCAATCCGCCGATGCGGACAATTGATGCAGAAAATTACGAATATGACGGCGAAACCGGGAGAAAATTATCCACCGATAAACTTTAGATAAGCGCCGGTGAATTAAACCAGATAGTCTTGGAATCATTCACAAATTTTTAAAAGATATGCGAGAACAAATTGTTGAATCAATCCCCGAAATAAATTTGATAAAAGACGCGGATTTGCGCGAAAAGACCTTGCAGGTTTGGGAAGATGCCATCGCTGATGGCGGTTGGACGTTTGAAGCGATCCGGCGAATGCCGTTTTCGGTTCACGTCGAAAATTGCAACATCACATTTATCGAACACGTCCGGACGGTTTGCAAAATGTGCATTGCGGTTGCCGATGTCTTAAAGGAATCTTACGGGACGCGTTCAAATATACATTACGATCATTTGATTGCCGGCGCGTTGCTGGCTGATGTCGGCAAACTGATCGAATACGAAGAACGCGACGGTAAAATTAGTAAAGCCGGACGCGGACAGCATTTGCGGCATCCGTTTACGGGCGTCGCGATGAGCCATTTTCGCGGAATTCCGCCCGAAGTTCAGCACATTATTGCGACGCATTCCAAAGAAGGCGAAATGATGACGCGGTCAAATGAATCGGTGATCTTTCACCACGCGGATTTTATTGATTTTGATCTGGTCAGCAAGAAAAGACCTTTTTGATTTAAACGCAGAAACGCAAAGGCGCAAGGTTGCCGGGATTTTTCTAAACTAATTTTGGAAACCTTTGCGTCTCTGCGCCTTTGCGTTAAAAAATATGGAAATAACCATTTCTCAAATCTGGGCGGAATACACGGTTGATCTAACCTTTGAAGATTTGCCGCCCGAATCGGTCGCGGCGGCGAAAATGTTTCTGTATGACAGTTTTGGTTGCGCTTTGGGTGGTTCAAAAACAGACGATTTTCAAATTTTGGAAAAGGTTTTCGAAGAGATCGGCGGACGCGGAGAATGTTCGGTGATCGGCTCAAAGCTGAAAACGGATGTCCGCAGTGCGAGCCTGATAAATAGTGTCGCGATTCGTGCGCTCGATTTTAACGACGTTTATTGGAAACAAGACCCGTCGCATCCGTCAGATCTTTTGCCGGCGGCGTTTTCCATCGGCGAACGCGAACGGCGAAGCGGGAAAGATCTGATTTTGGGAACCGTGATCGCTTACGAACTCGAAATGCGAATTATGGAAGCCGCATTTCCGGGCGTTCGCGAATTAGGACTGCATCACGCCACTCTGACGCAGTTTGTCGCGCCGGTCGTCGCCGGAAAAATGCTCGGGTTAAACGCTGAACAAATCACCAACGCGATCGGAATTGCCGGCGCACATAGCACGACTCTGGGCGCCGTGACCGCCGGAAAACTGACAATGATGAAAAATACGGTTGACCCGATGGCAACCGAAAGCGGAGTTTTTGCAGCACTTCTTGCCCAAAAAGGTTATCAGGGAACAACACCCATCTTTGAAGGCCGCGAAGGACTTTTTGAAGCCATCGGCGAAGAGTGGAAGCCTGAAGTATTGACCGAAAATCTCGGAAAAACTTTCAAAATTACAGATTGCTCAATTAAACCTTTTCCGTCCGAAGCCTTGACGCACGCGCCGATTTCCGCCGTTTTAGATTTGGTTTTGACGCACGATCTACAACCCGAACAGATTGAAACGATCGAAATTTATACGCTCAGACGCGCTGCTGAAATTCTCGCAGACGAAAAAAAATACATCATTGATTCACGCGAGACAGCCGGCCACAGCTTGCCTTATTGCATCGCGGCAGCAGTTGTCCGGCGAAAATTAACGCCAAACGAATTTAACCGGGAATCGCTGATTGACGCACGGATCTTAGAAAACGTGCCGAAGGTCAAAGCCGTGCTTGAACCTGCTTTTGAATCGCGTTTTCCGGCTGAACAGCCGTGCCGCGTCGTCATTAAATTAACGAACGGCGAGATTCTGAAAAAGGAACGCGCCTATCCGAAAGGCGATCCGCGCGATCAGCTTTCAACTGCGGAATTACAGCAAAAATTCAGTATTTTAGCGGAAGATATTTTAGATTCCGAACAACAATCGAAAGTGTTCGAGACCGTTTATGATTTAGAAGCGCTGACCGACATCGGCGATTTGATGAAACTCTTGACGAAATAAAAAATTGTGGCACAGCTGCACGAACATCAGGCAAAAAAGATCTTAGCCGCCAAAGGTATTGAAATTCCGCGCGGTCAGGTCGCTTTTTCGGCTGCGCAGGCGCGCCGGATCGCCGAAGATCTCGGCGCAAACGTCGTCATCAAAGCGCAGATCCATTCGACTTCGCGGGCGGCCGCGGGCGGTATTCGGTTCGCTACGTCGGCTGATGAAGCGGAAAATATCGCCTCGGAAATGCTCGGGAGCCAAATCGCCGGAAATATTTGCGAGGCAGTTTTAGTGGATGAAAAAGCCGAGATCGAACACGAATTTTATCTTGGGTTTATTGTTGACACGGTTCTCAAACGTCCGACACTTTTGTTTTCAGATTCGGGCGGAAGCGGCATCGAAGAACGCGCCGATTCGATGCGGAAACTTGTTTGTTCGATTCGCCGTGAGCCGACTTTGCAAGAAATTTCGGCTTTTGTTCAGGGTCCAGGCTTCAGGGTGTTTCCGCCGCGTTTCGCTGGCGGACAAACTGAAAAATTGACTCAGAACATCGCCGAAATGTTGCAAAAACTTTATCGCGTCGCTAAATCTTGTGAAGCGCGGACGGCGGAGATAAATCCGTTGGTGCTTTTGAACGACGGCAGATTACTTGCGCTCGATGCGCGAATTTCGGTTGACGATTACGCCGTTTTTCGGCATCAAGATCTGCAAATTGAAATGGCGCGAGAGCTTGGACACACACCGACGCGTCTTGAAAAGATCGCCTGGGAAGTGGAAAAAGACGATTTTCGCGGCACATTCTATTTCGTCGAAATTCTTGATCAATCCGCAATCCCAAATCCGCAATCCGCAATCCGAATTGGCTTTCATGGCGCGGGCGGCGGCGGTTCGATGGCGAGTCTTGATGCGGCGCAACGAAACGATTTATCGCCGGCTTGTTATGTTGACACAAGCGGAAATCCGCCGGCTTCAAAAGTCTATCGGGCAGCCCGAATCATTCTTTCGATTCCCGGAATCAAAGGCTATTTCTTATCCGGTTCGGGCGTCGCAAGCCAGGAGCAATTCGGTTTGGCACGAGCCGTTTTAAAGGCTTTCTTAGAAGTTCGCCCCGAAATTCCCGCCGTTTTGCGGCTTGGCGGAAATGGCGAAGGTCAGGCAAAAGAATTGGTTGAAAAATACGCCGAACTTTTGCCCGCGCCGATCGAAGCGTATCAAAAACAACATTCGGCAGATTTTTGCGCGGCGCGTTTGCAGGAGTTAATAGTCAAGAGTCGAGAGTCAAGAGTCGAGAGTCAAAAGAAACAAACTCTCGACTTTCGACTCTCGAATCGCGACTACAGATTTAAGACACGAACCGGCGAAATAACATTTGATCACGCGGTTTTTGCCGAAAGATCAGCCGTCCCGATCGTCGAAGCGTGTCCCGTCAAAATTTTGAAATTAAACGAACGCGGTTGCCTGTTTTAGCGATCGAACGCGCAGAAGCCGAAAGAGGAAAATGTATCGAATGTCTGGCGTGCGAGTTTGCGAGTTGGGAATTTGAGACGGGCGGCGTGAAAATTGATTTACCGATAGACGGATTAAATCAAGCATCAGAAATCTAAAAATCGTTTATGTCTATCTTGATTGACCAACAGAAACGGGTCATCGTGCAGGGAATTACCGGGCGCGAAGGTTCGGCGCGGACGCGTTTGATGCTCGAATACGGCACGAATATCGTCGGCGGCTGCACACCGAAACGCGGCGGTCAGACGGTTGAAACTCGGCCGGTTTTTGATTCGGTGTTGGTGGCGAAAGATTCTTTGGGCGCAATTGGTGTTTCGGTGATCTTTGTTCCGGCGCCGCGCGTCAAATCGGCGGCGATCGAAGCTATCGAAACGGGTGTTCCGCTGCTTGCATTAATTGCCGACCGTGTTCCGCTTTATGACGTTTTGGAGATCTGCGAAGTCGCGGACGAATTTGGCGCAAAATTTATCGGTCCGAACACGGTCGGTGTGATGTCGCCGGAAAAAGCCGTCCTTGGAATGATGGGCGGCAATGCAAAAACGGCGAAAGAATGGTTTCACGCGGGACGCGTCGGAATCGTTTCACGAAGCGGCGGACTTTCGGCTTCGACCGGTTATTACATCTGTCAGACCGGCGTCGGAATTTCGACGATCGTTCA
>JANLTD010000769.1:0-10740 GCA_031362765.1 Acidobacteriota bacterium
CATCAAAATCCTCGGCGGCAACAGACTGTGGAACAACTCCGGCGGCAAAAGTCGGGGCTTGTTTGAAATTCGATTGTAAACAGGGTGATTGGGCCTGTGAGTAGATAGTAATTGTGAAAGCAGGCAATAAAAAAAATACACCGGTTAAAATAAAATAGACTTTCCGAAATGTAAATAAAACAATAAGATTTTGTGACATTATAATGAAGATTCCTAAAACGGTTATTCAGTTGCCTGATTCGATGATAAAGTTGAAGTTCACCACATTTAAATTATTCGAAGAATTAATTTTAAACTGAATCGCCCGGCAGCAATTCTCAGTTTGACTTTTTTGTTTTTAACCTGCGGAGCAGGTGGCAGAATAAAGCGACGGCATACGCAGAAGGCGGGGAACAAAATAACAAGGTTTTGAAGCCTATGAATATGGGCGATAGGTTAAAATTAACGCAATTGCTGTCGCTCTTTTCGAGAGCTTATCATGTTTTTCCAATTTTCCCGCGCTCACAAGCGATTTCCAAAAAGGTTCTATAACTGGCTCGTTTTGAAAAGTTGAATAATCCAAAACGACCGCTGAAAATTAAAGAGTGTAATTAATAAACATATTTCGTGAAAAAAACTCCGCCCGCCCCCCCCAGGTCTTTATGATTAGATGTTGAGATAGCAATTTTCATTTCGCGCTCTGTAAGGATCAAAGTGCGGGCCGCTTTAGAATCTCAGCAAGGGCTCGCAAACGGGCTGCGTCGGCTCCGCTTTTGGTCAGACCGGCGCTTTTTTCCAGCGGCGGTGCTAGTTTTTTGAGTTTTCCGGCCGTTCCGTCACTCTCGGCTTTTTGAATTGCCTGCCGGAGCGGTGAGATTTGGTCAGAAGACAGAGTTTTCGAACGCTCGAGCTGATCAATATACGCCTTTGCGACGACCAGTTTTCGCGGCCATTCGATCTTATTCTGATTCTGCACATTCAATTCGGAAACCCGAACCGTTTTCGCTGCGTCAATTTCGTTCTGAGTCATGTTTGCCGTCGGAGAAAGCTCAAAGATGTCCAAACCGCGCGCGATCTCTGACCCGTAAATATTGCCATTGTACCAGTAAGCTGACCAATCGCCGCCGAGCACGAGGTTTTTCGGATCGATCGGCCCGCGATCGAAATAGGCGATCTCAAACGGTTTGTTCGCGTCGGTGAAATCCATGATCGAAATGCCGCCCTGATACCACGCCTGAACCTTGATGTCCCGGCCGGGCACAGGAATCAGCGAACCGTTATGCGCAACACAATTCTCGCTGTCGCCCTGAGCAGCCGGCATTTTGTAGTAGCTCGCGAAGTTCAGTTTGTTATTCGTCAAGTTGAAAATCGCATTTGCGCCCCATTTGTTCGGATCGTTCGCACGGCATCGCGCGCCCAATCCGCCGCCCCATTCATCGGTGAAAACGACTTTTTTCCCGTCGTTCGAAAATGAAGCCGAATGCCAATATGAATAATTCGGATCGTTGACCGCGTCAACGCGCTTCGGGTTCGCCGGGTATTTGATGTCGAGCAGAATTCCATTGCCTGAACACGCGCCGGCCGCCAGACCGATTGCTGAATAGACGGTAATATCGTGGCACTGATCGGTGTCGGAAGGTTTTCCGTCGCCGTCGTGCGAGCCGCCGTCATTGAGACCGTTGACGACACCGGTGCGTGAATCCATAAACACCCTCGGACTCGACACTACTTTTGCGTTTTGCGGCTCCGCAAGCGGTACCTTGATGACCTCAATTCGAAAAAGCGCAGTCTTCGGATTCTTGTCCGGAGTGTCGCCCGAGCATCCGGCCAGTTCTTCGGATGAACGGACAAAAGATGTGCCCGAGACGTAAATATAGACGTTTTTCGCATCCTTCGGATCGGTTACCAGTGTGTGCGTGTGCGAACCGCGGCACGTTTGAACCGCTCCAACCTGCTTCGGACTTCGGATGTCGGTAATATCGAAAATCCGCACTCCGCGAAAACGATCCTTTTGCGCTGCCGGTCCGGTCCGCTTGTTCTCTTGTCCCGCAACCGGCGGCGGTTCGGGCGGAAACCCATCTGTCCCGCAATCCAATCGGCCGTTCGGCATCTCGACCGACATAAAGAGCAGGTTCTTGTACACGGATACGTCGCCCTGCCCGCCCGAACATACGATCGAAGTCAGCAATTTGGCCTTCGCCGGATCGGAGATGTCATAGATGTTGACGCCGTAAAAGTTTCCCTGAAACAGGTAATTGCCCTGGAATGCAAGGTCTGAATTGGCAAAAGCAAGCTGAGCAATAAGCATCTGAAATGGTTTTGGCATCTTCGATGTGTCGCTCATCCCCAAAATACCGAGCGTCTTCTGCACTTTCGGATCATCCGCATTGTCGGAGCCGAGTTGAAAGGCGTCCGGCTTTTTGAGCAGCAAAAGGTGTTTCATACCCATCGCTGCTTCACCCGCATCGTACAATCCCGGCGACAGTTTGAACCGCGGGTCGTTAATATCCGAACCCGTCATTCCGGCCGGCAGCGGCGGTGCCGATTCAAGAGCCTGTGCAAATGCTCCGGCGGTGAAACACGAGCACAAAACAAAGAAAGCTGTTATCAGCCTGAAAGCGAAAGTATTCATACGATTCATTATTTCTCCTTTTGCGGGTTTTCACCCAACATCGTTTGCATAATCCTGATCTCGGCGCGTTGGCCGCTGTCTATATCGGTTGCGAAATTGAAAAGCTCGGCGTCCTGTCCCGCGCCGGCCGTGTCGAACAAATCTTTGACCATCACCAATGCGCCGTTGTGGTGCTGAATCATTCCGGTCAAAAACAGGCGATCGAACTCAGCGCCTTTTGCTTTTCTTAAAGCGTCCATCTGTTTTGGGGCCAGCATTCCGGGCATCAGCATCTGATGGTCCGACATATCCATACCCGGCATATCCATTGACATTTCCGGCATCGGCAGCGAAACCGGCTGTCCGCGGGCTTCGAGCCACCGTTTCATAAAATTCATTTCGTCTGATTGTGATTGGCTGATCCGCGCTCCAAGAAGGCGGAGATCTTTGCTATCCGTCCGCGCCCCGATCAGCGCCGTCATCTCAACCGCTTGCCCGTGGTGCATGATCATACCCTGCATAAACTCAGTATCTTTTCGTGAAAGCGGCGGCAGTTTCGCCCTCGTCGTTGGCGGCAGTATGCGGGTCGGTTGTCCCGGTGCGCCGGGTTGTACCACAACCGGCAACGAATCAGAATCAACCTGCTGTGCGCAGATCGATACCGACAAAAAACAAACGAGTGCGCCGACGACAAGGAGTCCGCCTCTCGACGATGCAATATTGATAACTGACCTCAGTTTAAGCCCGGTAATGAAAGAAAACGAATTCATAGGCGTTGAGTGATCAAACATTGATTCAACAATTTACCACAAAATAAGAGCCCTGCGCTATCTGAGATAGTCTAATTCAATAACTGTTTCAGGGCTTATTCAAAGTAGCCAAAGGTGAAGAATTGGTTATCAGCTATCAGTTAACCAAGTGAGCAAAAGTAAGGCGGTATTTTGAGCGCGTTCAGAGTAACGGCTTCAGCCGTGCAGTCGCCGCGCTTCACGGGCGACTTCACGCATAAATGCGTTACTCTGAACACGCAGCCAAAATCAGGTACTTCTTTTGCTGACCTGCTTATCAGCTGTCAGTTATTCCGAAAAGTAAACGCTTATCTTCGGATAACTGATAGCTGATAACTGATAGATGATGGCCAATTCTCCAATTTTGGCTACTTTAGAATAAGCCGTGCGGCTTTACACATTTTTCAAAAAAAAATCTTTCAAATCGGGTCAAGAACTGATACTCTGCTTTTTTGAGGATTAACTTATGAAAATGCTTTCCAAAATCGCCTTGCTTTGCGTTTTGCTGCTTTCCACAAGCAGTGTTTTTGCACAGAATGACGACCGCGAAAAAGGCATCGAACTTTACAATAAAGGCGAATATAAAAAAGCGGTCGAAGCGCTTCAGAAAGCCGTCAAAACCGCGCCGAATGATGCGCAGGCGCAGACCTTTCTGGCAATGTCACAGATCAAACTCGGGAAGTTCAAAGACGCCGAAAAGTCGCTCGTCAAAAGTCTTGCCCTTGATCCGAATCAACCTAATGCGCGCAAGGCTCTGGCTTATGTTTATCTGTTGCGCAACAAACTAAATGATTCGATCAAACAGATCGAAATTCTGAGCGGGATCGAAACACCCGATGCCGAATCTTTCTATATTCTCGGGGTCGCCAATCTGCGGCTCGGAAATAATGATGCCGCACTGGAAAATGCCGACAAAGCCGTTAAACTCAATTCGAAATTTGCCAACGCTTATTTTTTGAAGGCACAGGCAATTATGAATACCTGGAACGGCCCGAAAGATTACGCATTGATCGCCAAGAAATATGGAAGTTCGGCTGAAAATCTCGGTAAATTCATACTGCTTTCAACAGAGACACCCGAGGCGTCATTCTGGCGCGGGCAACAGGAAACACTCAGGGTTTTCGCCGCCTACTACGCTGAAAAAGAAAAGAATAAAAGTGCCGACGAAAGTGGCGACGAAAACCGGCGCATCTTACCGCTCAAGATCTTGAGCAAACCGAGGGCAAATTATACCGACCGCGCCCGCCAAGCCGGAGTTCAGGGAATAATCAGGCTTTTAGTGGCTTTTACCGAAAACGGCAGGGTGACAAATATTCTGGTTCTAAAAAGTCTTGGCTACGGCCTTGACGAGGAAGCCTTGAAAGCGGCGCTGGGAATAAAATTCGAGCCCGAACTCCGCGACGGAAAACCCGTCACGACCGTTAAGATGGTCGAATATTCTTTCTCGATTTACTGACACAACGAGACATATAAAAATGCTTTCAAAAATGATTCGCATTCCGCGATTCTTAAAACTTGAAAAACCGTTTTGAAAGGCATAACATTGTCGTATTCGCAAAATTTAGTTTTTGATAAATTCATTGATACGCAAAAGCGGTCATTCAGATACAAACAAGGAGAAAAAATATGTCAATCAGATTAGGCGACGAAGCGCCGGATTTTACGGCGGAAACTACGGAAGGAACATTAAACTTTTATGATTATTTAGGCGACGGTTGGGGCGTTTTATTTTCGCATCCGAAAGATTACACGCCCGTCTGCACGACCGAACTCGGAATGGCGGCGCGTATGAAGCCGGAATTCGACAAACGCAATGTCAAGATCATCGGATTGAGCGTTGACCCGCTGGAATCGCACAAAGGCTGGGAAAAAGACATCGAAGAAACGCAAGGCACGGCCGTCAATTTCCCGATGATCGCCGACGCCGATCGCAAGGTTTCCAACCTTTACGATATGATCCATCCGAACGCGAGCGACACATTTACCGTTCGTTCGGTCTATGTCATCGGTCCCGACAAAAAGGTTAAGCTGATGATCACTTATCCGGCAAGCACCGGCCGAAACTTTGACGAGATCTTGCGAGTGATCGATTCGCTTCAACTGACTTCGCAATACAGCGTCGCGACGCCCGTAAATTGGAAGGACGGCGACGATTGCATTATCGTTCCCGCTCTCTCGAACGAACAGGCAAAGGAAAAATTCCCGGCGGGTTGGAACGAAGTCAAACCTTACTTAAGGATCACGCCGCAGCCGAACAAAGCAAAAGGCGAAAGTGCTTAAAACAAAGTTCCGAGTTACGCCTTTAGGCGTGAAAACGTTTCGCGGCAGCCAATTTTCAAGACACCTTAAAATTGATTCTGTGCGAATGAATCTCACGCCTAAAGGCGTAACTCTTAACCTTTCTTCAATTTCTGTAATCTTTCCGCCGCTGCTTGCAAAGTTTCGTCCTTTTTGCAGAAGCAAAACCGGACGAAATTTTTGCCAGATTCCGCGTCCTTGTAAAACGACGAACCCGGCACACACGCGACGCCGATCTCGCGGATCAGATATTTTGTGAACTCCAAATCGTCTTTAAAACCGAAATCCGCGATCTCTGCCATCACATAATACGCGCCGTCAGGCGCATCACATTTCAGACCGACATCCTGCAAAACCGGTACGATAAAATCGCGTTTGCGCTGATATTCCTTCTGCAAATTGTTGTAATATTTCGGCGGCAGGCTTAAGGCATACGCGCCGGCGCGCTGGAGCGGATTTGCCGCGCCGACCGTTAAAAAGTCGTGAACCTTGCGGATCGAGCTCGTAATATCGGGCGGCGCGATCGCATAACCGACGCGCCAACCCGTCACCGAATATGTTTTCGACAGCGAATTGACGACGATCGTGCGTTCGCGCATTCCGTCAAGCTGCGCCATCGAAATATGCTGCGGATTATTGGTCGCCATCGTCATTGTTCCGGCTTCACGTTTTCCGCGATAAAGAATATGCTCGTAGATCTCGTCGGTAAAACAGAGCGCGTCAAACTCCTGGCAGAGTTCGGCGATAAATTCCAGTTCATCGCGCGTATAAACCTTGCCTGTCGGGTTGTTCGGGTTGCAGATGATGATCGCCTTCGTTTTTTCGTTAAACGCGGCGCGCAGTTCTTCGCGGTCAAAATGCCAGCCATCGGCAGTTTTTCTGAGCGGAACGTACCGCGGTTTCGCATCCGAAAGAATCGCGTCGGGCGCGTAGTTTTCATAGAAAGGCTCAAAGACGACGACCTCTTCGCCTGCGTCCACGGTCGCCATCATTCCCGCGATCATTCCTTCGGTCGAACCGCACGTGACGGTAATTTCGGTTTCGGGGTCAATATCAAGCCCAAGAAACCATTTCGTCTTTGCGGCGATCGCGTCGCGCAATTCCTTGACGCCCCACGTGATCGCGTATTGGTTATGGTCGGAGACGATCGCCTCGATCGCCTTTTCCTTGATGTCGTAAGGCGCGGCAAAATCAGGAAATCCTTGCGAAAGATTGACGGCGCCGTATTTCAAAGCCTCCCGCGTCATTTCGCGAATGACCGATTCGGTAAAACTGTCCGCTTTTTTCGAGATGCGATTTTTAATTAGTTTTGTTTGCATCATTTTTCTAAACCTTGCCTTCCAATTTTGATAGTTCGCGCAGATAGATCTTTCTGCCGATTTGATAACCGCTGACTTCAAAAGTTGCATCGGCAAACATCAATTTGCCGTGGTCAATTTGTTTCGCTTTCGCTTTGGATTTTTGTTTCAAATTTACTTGTTCAAGCAGATCCCGCAATTCTTCGGCGATTTCTTCGGGAGGATTTCCTGCCAGAGCGGTCGCGATCAATTTCTCGGCTTGACGATATTCTTCACAACTCATCGCCATCGAAGCGGCACTGCGATAAAGAACGGAACGGCTTGGTTCTTCGCTTAAACGATCTTTCAGCATTTCCGCCGCTTGAGTTTCTAGTTCGAGAGCCTGACGGGAAAATTCCATTGCCAAAGCCAAATCACCTTTTCTTTTGGCAAAAAAGGCTTGGTCGGAAAATTCCATTGCTTGTTCGTGTAAATCGTTTATCTTGCTCATTTTTGCTCCAAATGCGAAACAGGTTTGCTAAATTCGACAATCACAATGTATGTCGGAAGTTCGCTGTTAATCAGATTGGTTTGCTCCGCTTTTTGTTTCAATCTGGCTTTAATTTTTGACTCGGTTCCTTCAAGAATGCCCGAAATCTCAAGCCTTGCTTTATTTTGAAAAGGGATTTTATCTGACTTATGACCGAGCCAATAATCAACTCCTTACACCCTTCAATATTTTAATAATAGCGCAATTTTCGCCAGGACACGAGAGAAATCATTTTTTTCGACGATTGAAGGAGCAGGGCTTTCCTAAAAAAATAAATTGCCTCCAACTTTTTGGAGGTTAGGTAAATCAAGATTGCAGGCTTTAGCCGAATTTCTGTAAAAAATCAAAATTCCGATCGGCCTCAGCCCAAATGGTACTAAAGCGGGGCCTTCGGCGGATGATTGATATCTTCTCCTGTTCGGCTAAAGCCGTGAGTCTTATTTAAGCGATCCTCCAACTAAAGTTGGAGGCAATTCATAAAAAATCATAATTTTCGACGACACAATTTTTATAGGAAAGCCATTTATCTGAAAACCACTTTAATGCTGATGCGATATTCTCTCTTCGGCCGAAACGTCTTTTTGCAGATCTTCGCGGACAAATTTGACGATCGCGGCAATTTGTTCGGCCGATAATTTATCCTTGAACGCCGGCATTTTTTTGTCTTTGCCGTTCAATACCTGCGCAATATATTCCTTTTCCGAATGGCTGACGGCGTGACCTTTCAGAAGAGAAATTCCTTTCGGTGCACCTTCGCCGATTCCGCCGTGACAGGTCGCGCAATTGGTTTTGTAAAGCTCGCCGCCATTGATGATAACGACTTCGCCAATTTTGGTAAGTTTTGTGATAACGATCTTCGCGCCGGTGCGTTCGAGCTCGAATTCGACCTTATCGCCGGGCTTGATCGTTTCGAGCATTTTCGCGTCGCTAACGGCTTCGTTCATCTTCATCGCCGCCATATAACCCGGAATATCTTCGTGGTCAATCGTGATCTTTCCCGCGTCCGTGTCAACTGATTTGACCACGCCGATTGCTTTGTAAGTTTGTTTTTCTTCTGATTGCGACAAACTTTCGGTTTTATTTGTCTCGTTGTTTGTTTGACAGGCAAAGGCGAAAATGCCGATCGAAAAAATTAAAAAAACAAAAAATTTGAGACGGCGTTTCATAAAGTGATTTTATGTTCCAAATGCCGAATTTTGAGTGTTCAGAGTTCCGCCTTGGTTTTTGATATTCGGTTTGATTATGGGAAGATCTGTATTTGGCTTTTCTTTTTCGGTAATGGTCGCTTCGGGCAAAAAATGGTTCAAAAGCGCACGGATCTTCGCTTCGCTGTTTTCGGTGACGGCCGCGCCGAAATTCGATAAAATTTCGCCGACCTCTTCGCTCGAATAAGTGGCGATCTTGCCGATAAAAATTTTCGGATGTTCGGTCTTCAATAGATCTTCGCCCGTAATTTCAAGTTCTTCAAATAGTTTTTCACCTTTGCGAATGCCCGTAAAAATAATGTCAATATCTTCGTAAGGCTCCAAACCGGAAAGCCGGATCATATCTTCCGCCAGATCCAGGATCTTGACGGGTTCGCCCATATCGAGAATGAAGATCTCACCGCCTTTGCCCAATGCTCCGGCTTGCAGAACAAGCTGCGAGGCTTCGGGAATCGTCATAAAATAGCGCGTCATTTCTTTATCGGTAACGGTAATTGCTTCGCTCTTGCGAATTTGTTCTTTGAAGATCGGGACGACCGAACCTGCCGAACCGAGCACATTGCCGAAACGAACCGCCATAAAACGCGTCGGGTATATATTGTTCAGATTTTGCAGAACGATTTCCGCGATGCGTTTCGACGCGCCCATAACAGAAGTCGGATTAACGGCCTTGTCGGTCGAGATCAAAACAAAATCTTTAACGGCAAATTCGCCCGCCAGTTCGCCGATCAGTTTGGTCGCAAAGACATTGTTTTTGATCGCTTCGGTCGGGTTTGTTTCCATCAGCGGAACGTGTTTGTGCGCGGCGGCGTGAAAAACGACCTGCGGTTGATATTCGTTGAAAATTTCGCGCATTCGCGGCGCGTCCGAGACATCGGCGAGAAGCGGAATAAAGCACGTTTCGGTAAAATCTTTGACCATTTCGCGCTCGATCTGAAAGAGCATAAATTCGGCGCGTTCGACGAGCAGCAGAAGTTTCGGATTAAATTCGGCAAGCTGCCGGACGAGTTCAGAACCGATTGAACCACCCGCACCCGTTACCATAACAACTTTATCGGTCAGAAATTCGTGCAGATTTTTGTCATCGAGCTCAACCGGTTCGCGTCCCAAAAGGTCTTCGATCTCAACATCGCGGATGCGCGAAACCTGCACGCGGCCGTGAACAATTTCGTGCATACTCGGGACGATTCGCGCCTTAACGGGTATTTCGCGGCAAATGTCTAAGATTCGCCGGATTTCCTTGCCCTGTGCCTGATCAATCGCAATCACGACTTGTTCGATGTTGAGCTCGTCAATCAGTCGCGCCATATCGTCGGTTGTGCCTAAAACTTTGATCCCGTTAACGCTTCCGCCTTTTTTGCGGCGGTCGTCGTCCACAAAACCGCGCACTTCAAATTCGGTATCGGCACGTCCCAAAACGTCTTTGACGGCAATTGCGCCGATCCTTCCGGCGCCGACAAAAAGTGTCGCCTTGCGTTTAAGCCGACGTTTGACGCCGGTAAACTGCCGCTTTTCGCCGAGTTCGTAGGCAAACCGGCGGAGCACGCGCAAGCCCAAAAGTCCGCCGAAAGCGAGCAAAGTGTCAATCAAAATCACCGAGATCGGAACTTGCCAGAGATTAAAATTGGTCAGCGAAAGCAATAGCCGAACGACAATTAGAATAACGCCTGAAATCAGAGCGGCTTTCAGAAAGGATTTTATGTCTTCAAGACTGACGTAACGCCAGTGAATTGAATATGTACCGACCAGAATGAGCGTTGAGAACTGAATAAAAACAACACACGGATGCTGTGTGATCGCCGTTTGAAAATAAAATTCGCCGAGCTGAATATTGAGCGAAGGCAGATACGCAATCAGAAAAGCCGCGCACAAAATAACGATGTCCGCCAGAAATTGCACGGGACGACGCAGAAACCAAAATCGTTCTTGAGAGCTATTTTTAAGGGGCTGATTTTCTCGCATCAAAGATTTTAAAGAAGCCTTTAGTTTGAAGTTACTTTACCTAAAATTGAACTGTCAAATATTAAACTCC
>JANLTD010000802.1:0-5872 GCA_031362765.1 Acidobacteriota bacterium
CGAAAAATCTTTAAAATTCAAAAATATTTTAAAATATTTTAGAATTCTTCGGAATAATTTTAGAATTCTTCGGAAGAATTTTAGAGAAATATAAAAGAATTTTAGAATTCTTCGGAATAATTTTAGAGAAATATAAAGGAATTTTAGAATTCATCGGAAGAATTTTAGAGAAACGACGAAAAGTAATAGAGAAAAACCTTGTATTTCGGCAAAAAGTTATCAAAGCTAAGAAAAAACTTTGGAAGATTTAGCAAATGGCTGTCTGAAAAGACGCTTACTTCTTATTTCACAAAAGACGTTTTCAACTTTCGGCTGCGGTCGTGTTAAATTACAATGTTTGCCAGTCCATTAAAAATTTATGCCTGATTTCGACGAGCTAATACATACGTCTGCGACCATTGAGTTGCAGGAACTTGCCAATACAGATGCCAAAGAAAAGACCTTGGTTGATTATTTTTCGCTTGCCGTGACTACTTTTGGTGTCGGTTATTTGCCGCTTGCGCCCGGCACCTGGGGTTCAATGGTCGGTGTTGCGATCTATCTCGTGTTTCGATGGATCGAGGGAAACGTTTCCGCGAACTGGGGCGCCAAAGGTTGGTCGGAAGCGCAAATAACGGCCTGGATTCACATTGGGAATCTGGTTATTTTCCTGCCGTTTTGTCTTTTGGGAATCTGGGCGGCAACACGCGGGACAAAACTCTTCAAACATAAAGACCCGTCGCAAGCCGTCGTTGACGAAGTGATGGGACAACTTATCGTCTTTCTGTTTGTGCCCTTCGATATTTCGTGGAAACTCATTTTAGCCGGATTTTTATTGTTTCGTCTCTTTGATATTTGGAAACCGTATCCGATAGATTCCTTGCAAGGTCTGCCCGCCGGAATCGGAGTTTGTGCCGACGATATTTTAGCCGGAGTTTATGGCGGCGTTTGTCTGGCTTTGATCTATGCCGTTACGATAACCTGGTTTTAGAATTGTCCGGCGACAGTTGGGTTGCCGATTTCCAAAGAATAAAGATCAGCAAATGGGACGCGGCTGAACGCGGATTAAGGTGATAAAACAATAAAAAATCAGCGTGAATCCGCCAAATCGGCGAAAATCTGTGTCCCATTTCTTAGAGTTCAAAAAGCTTTTAAATTTGCCGGTTGATGGGAAGAAATAAACAAACTGAAGTTTGTTTTACTTGTGTAAAAATTATGAAAATTCACGTGTTGGCGGGCGATGCTTTAGCCGATGATTTTAAGCAGGCAGATATAAAGGGCGAAACGATTGTGTGCCGCGAATGTTTTGTCGAAGGCGATGTCAACGCCGCAAGTTTGAATGAATTTTGGCAAATCCGCGCCAAATTTATTACGAGTAATTACGATGAAAAAGAGGAAAAATATTTTCAAAATTCAGTCGGCGAATTCGAAAGATTAAGAAATCTCGCAACTTCTGAAACGGAGGTCAATCTATGGTTTGAATACGACCTTTTTTGTCAGGTCAACCTCTGGTTTTGCCTTTATTTACTTAGAGAAAGCAACGCAGAGATATTTCGCGTGGCACCGGTATGTCGACGAGATGACGAAATCTGGGAAGGTTTCGGTGGTTTGGAATCGGACGTTTTGGAAAGATGTTTTGCAGACCGCGTGAAATTTAATGATGCTGATATTTTGCTTGGCGCGAATTTGTGGAGAGCATATCAATTTGCGGATTTCGAAACGCTCGAAAAACTTTCCGAAACTAATTCAGCGTGTTTTCCATATTTACGCGAAGTGTGCCGCGCCGCGATTGAGAAAAATTCGCGCCCGAAAGAAATTTTGCAGGGAATTATTGCGAATGGAACAACGGATTTTGCAGAGATATTTCCCGAATTTTCTGCACAAGCGGGCGTTTACGGTTTCGGCGACGCTCAGGTTCAAAGAATTTTAGCGCAAATTTAAGCCGCATCGTCTTCATTGCCGGTTTCAGAAGGTTTTTCAGCTTTTTCAAAAATCCAGCCTTTCCGCCAAAAGTAAATTAAAAGTCCAATGGCAACAATAATCATCACACCGAGTGTAAAAAAATAACCATTTTGTGATTTAAGCTCGGGCATATTCTCAAAGTTCATTCCGTAAATTCCCGCAATCAAGGATAACGGCAGCATAATCGCCGAGAAAATTGTCATTACCTTCATTATGTCGTTGGTTCTGTTTGCCGTCACGTTGAAATGGATTTCAAACAAACTGCTGACCAGGTCGCGGTAATTTTCCGACAAATCCGAAATCCGCAAAAGATGGTCGTGAACATCGCGGTAAAAGGGCAAAACATTTTGCGGGATCTGCGGAAATTCGCCGTGTGAGATGCGGTAAAGAACCTCCAATTGCCGCGAAGAAATTCTTTTGAGCCGTGCGACCGAACGGCGCAGATCCATGATCTCTTCCAGAATCTCGGTGTTACCTTTTTTCATTCGGAACGCACGGTCTTCGATTTCGTTGATCGTATTGTCAAAATCATCAACGACCGGCATATACAGATCAACCAGCTGATCGAGAATCTGATGAAGCAGATAAGCCGCGCCGCGCTGACAGGCAAATGGTGTCGAACGAAGCTGAGTCTTTACCTTTTTAATGCTTTTGAATCGCTCAACGTGAAAAGTGACGACAAAGTTTTTCCCCAGATAACCGTCAAGTTCTTTGGTCACGAAATTTGAAGAATTTGTTTCGGGTTTGACGCCGTGGACGATGAAATAAATATAATCGGGAAAGGCTTCGACTTTCGGCTGATTGCGCGTTTCCAGACAGTCTTCAACCGTTAAATGATGAAAATGAAAAATATTTAACAAAATATCTTTTGACTGATTGGCGCGTTCCGGCGTTTCGCCCTGCAGATCAACCCAAACGACATTGCTCTCGTCATTGAGCAACGCCGGCAAATCTTCTTTGGTAAAACCCTCTTCGATTTCGTCCGAACCTTTCCGGTAAACAAAAATTTCCATAAAAATCTAATCAACAATCGGGGCTGACAGCGATTTGCCCTTCGGGAACGTAAAAAAAGGGAGATATTTGGAATTTGATCTGAAAAAGCTAAAACCAAACAGATGAATTTGCCCTAAAAACAAATTTACTACAAAACATCGAAATAGACGAAGAACATTTCTATTGAACGGAATAAATTCATTGTCTTTTCAGAGTGTTTCTGCTACGTTGGTATGAATAATTTTCGTTTTCAAAAATCCAGGATAAAGATTACACGCAATTTCTCCGATTATTTATGCAATTCATAACTGTTCAGTTTTTCATATTTTTTGTCGGCATCTTTCTTATTTCGATGCTTCTCAAAGGAAACAAGAAATATTATCGTGTCTTTTGTCTTCTTGTAAGTTTGGCTTTTTACCAATTTTTTGGTTTTAAGTTTTTTTCGATCCTGGTTTTGAATATTTGTCTGAACTACCTATTGCTGAAGGCTGTGGACAGATTCGGCAAAAGGACTTTAGTATTTTCAGTGGTCCTAAATGTTTTATTTCTAGCTGCCTTTAAGTACTACAATTTTGGGATAGACACATTTTTTCAGGTTCTGAATCAGTTAAACATTCCAGCCGATATCCAGGTTTTGCGAATTCTGATTCCGGTCGGAATTTCATTTTATACTTTTCGAAATATTTCTCACCTCGTAGATTGCTATCGAAAAGAACTCCCGGTTCCTGCTTTCATTGATTATGCCAATTACGTTGCATTTTTCCCGCAGATAATGAGCGGTCCGATCGTGCGGGCAAAAGAATTTTATACTTCTCTCCATGATCCGTACCTCTTCAAATATTCGCAGGGTCGGATCATTACCCTGATTCTTTCGGGACTCCTCAAAAAATACGTTATCGCCAGTTATCTGTTTAATTTTGCCTCGGCGCCATTTACTTCGCCATCTAATTATTCGTCTCCGGACCTGATAATGGCGGCTTTGGCATATTCGATAATGATCTTTGTTGATTTTAGCGGCTATTCAGATTTTGCAATTGCGATCAGTAACTTGCTCGGTTTCAAGGTTGATAACAATTTCCTGAATCCGTATCGCGCGATCGGGCTGAAAGATTTTTGGAACAGGTGGCATATTTCATTGTCTGCGTGGTTGAAGGATTATGTTTATATCCCGTTAGGCGGCAGCCGCAAAGGAACCACGCGAAAATACATAAATATTGTCATCACGATGTTCATCAGCGGATTATGGCACGGTGCCGGCCTAAACTTTATCGTTTGGGGATTGCTTCACGGGATTGGGAGTGTCGTTTCGCATCTGATCGCCGATATTTTCAATCGGTCGTCGAAGGTTGCAAAGGCAGCTTTGAATATCGCAGACAAAAACAAAGTTGAAACGTCTTCAGATGAGTCAAAGCCCGGCCGAATAGCTTTTGAAGCTAACGGAGAAGAGTATGACCGGGAAATTGACGAATTGCTCCAAAAAATAGATGAAAAACCTATCGAAGCTAAAACCGAAGCGGAAGAAAAAGCATCCGGTTTCGTATTTCCAATGGTGTTAAATGTCATCGGTTGGGCCGTGACATTTATTTATGTGACCTTTGCGTGGATATTTTTTACATCTTCAACTATCGGAAATGCTTTGAATTTTATTGGCTCGATGTTTGTTTCGTCGGTCGTTGAAAACAAAATTTTCAATTTCCGGCTGCTGCTTGTGATTGCAGTTGTTTTGCTCTTTAACTTTGTCGGTGACAAGACGTTTCGTTTCTCCATCGGATTTTTTGATAAGATGCCATTGGCGGTCAGGGTGCCGGTCGTAGCCGTACTTGCGTATCTGATCTTACAACTTGGACCTGAAACGATGCCGCCATTTATTTATTTTGCCTTTTAGTATTGTGAAACATTATGATGAAAAATGATTTTGAAATACTCGTAACCGCCGTCATAGTTGCATTTTTGCTTGCACTGGCTAATTTGAACTCGGTTTCAAAAGGCGTTGATTCACTGTACGCAGATTTGGAATCGTACAGGCAAACTGATAATTATAAATCTTACATTGCTTTTAAGGATTCGGAAGCGGTTTTCTGGTCTGATCTCAAAGGAACAAAAAGCAGCAGCGGAGAAATTACAGATGTTCTCAATATTGCGCCGACACAAAAAAGTTCGAATCAGCAAGAATTAACTCAAACACCGGAAGAAAATAAAAAAATCACGGCCCCGGTTAAAGTTCTGTTGGTCGGAGATTCGATGATGCTGGTCGGATTCGGACCGGCATTGGAAAATTCACTGCTTAAATACAACGGTGTCAGTGTTGTTAGGGAAGGTGCATATTCGACGGGACTAAACCGGATTGACTATTACGATTGGTTCACAAAAACCGATGAACTGATCGCGCTGCACAAACCCGATATATTGATCGTAATGTTTGGCGGAAATGACGGGCAGGGAATTATTGATAAAAATAAAAAAAGTTACGCTTTGGGGTCCGAAGGTTGGGCGGACGTTTATCGGGAGCGCGTAAATGTTTATTTAACAAGAACCTCGCCAAAGGTTAAAAAAATTTACTGGGTTGGTCATCCGATCACCGGAAACGACGATTTTCTGAATAAATTCTTAACTATGAATCCAATTTATCAATCTGAGTGCGCTAAATTTCCGAATGCGGTTTTTGTTGATTCCTGGAAACGTTTTGCAGTTAATGGTGAATTTCGCCAATCCATTCCGGATGATAATGGACTTTGGCAAATTGCCAAACAAAGTGACGGCGTTCACGTAACAGATTTTGGCGGACGGATTTTGTCGGGTTTGGTAATGACTGAAGTCTTAAAAGATGTCGAGTTGAAATGAAATGTATCTGATTAGCTTTACTGCTAAAAACTGTGCAATAAAATAATAGCGTTTAACATCAAAGGCAGAAACCCGCGCGTAAGCAAGGGTGCTAAAA
>JANLTD010001259.1:0-2429 GCA_031362765.1 Acidobacteriota bacterium
TCTTTGCACAAAAGCGCGACGTGTTGTGCGCCGGCCGAACGGTAAAAGTCAATGTACTCCTGAATCTGCGATTTGCCGCCCTTTCCCTCGGCCGGTTCGTTGATCGGGAATTTGATATTGTGGCCGCCGTCTGACATAACAATTGACATCAAGGCGGAATATTCGGTCGAAATGTCTTTGTCGTCAAACGTGATGTAGCGCGTAAAGCCCATCACATCGCGGTAAAAATCGCACCAGACAGTCATCTTGCCGAGCTCGACATTGCCGACGATATGGTCAACCAATTGAATTCCGACTTCTTCGCCTGCAACATTTTGTTCGGTAAATCCGGGCAGAAAAACGCCGTTGTAATTATGTCCGTTATTGTTGTTATACGAGATCAACGAATGTATGGTGTCGCCGTAGGTGTGAATCGCGGCTTTGCGAACCGAGCCGTTTTCGTCCGTCCAATCGTGCGGTTCGATAAAGCTGCGCGCGCCGCGCTTGATCGCTTCGTTAAACGCCAAATCAGCATCTTCAACGAGAAACGCAATATCGCGCACGCCGTCGCCGTGCTGTTTAATATGTTCGGCGGCCGGATGGTCGGGGTTGAGCGGCGTCGTCAAAACAAAATTCACGCGGTTCTGCCGGAGAACATAACTCGTCGTTTCGCGGTTGCCCGTTTCAAGCCCCGAATAAGCGACGCGCGAAAAACCGAACGCCTTGCGATAATAAAACTCCGCCTGTTTCGCATTGCCGACGTAAAACTCGACATGATGTATTTTTTTTAGTCCTAAAGGATTTTTTTCGTCTGTCATAATTGCCTCTTATGATATTTTTTTTCTTAGCCTTATATTCTGGTAAATCTTTGTAATCTAAAGAATTTGTGTCCAACTTTCGAGTCGGCGCACAAGCCACCTCATGCATAATTTCCTTTCCGCTTCCACTGGCATAGATCAAATAAGTTTTACCTTCTTCCAGATTCCAAGCCGGACAGGGAAAACCGTATGTAATCTCATACTGAACAAGATTATTCCGATTAGATTTTGCACCCTTAAAGTTTTTAATAACCTTCAGTTTAACAAAATACTTTCGAACCTCATTCGGTTGCCTTTTAGTTCTTATGTCTTCTTTGACCGAAACAACCTTACCGACAAAGATAAAATCAGTTTCCGCAAACTTTTCTTCAAAAGTCTTGGGAATACAACCGCACGAAAACGCTGTCTGAAGATACAAAACCGTCAGACAAATCAAAAGCAAAATTGAACGCTGAACTTGTTGCATAAATTTCATAACTCTTCATCATTCGGATTGATATAAATTTCGCTTCGATAATCGTCCAAACCGATTTTGATAAGCCCGAGCCAACCTTGTCTGCCGAGCAGGTTTCGTTGAAGCGCATAATCGGCGGCGAAATAAACCATTGTGTCGAACTTCAAACCGAGCGTTTCGAGTTCGACATAATGACCAAAAGCCGTCAAACCACCTGCCAAAGTGATAAGTTTTTTCTCGAAACCCGTTTCGATGTCAATTTCATTGCTGAGCGGTCTAAAAATTGCAAGGGCTTTGAAAACTAAGAAAATCTGCCTACGAAAGACACGAAACAAACGAAAAAAACATTTTTACCAAATCTTTTTTGGAAGTTTGCTTTCGTCTCTGCGCGTAGGCAAAAATCCTAAAATATTTGATAATTTTCAAGTAAGCAAAAACTAAGCAGGTGAACATAAGTTTTGCGACATTATGCTCTTCGTTCAGAGTCCACGATTTAGCGTGAAACCGCTAGCGAAGCGCGGCGGTTGACAAAGTGCGTTCCGCGTTTGGACTCTGAACGAAGCAAAATACTTGATTACTTTTGCTGACCTGCTTATGCCACTCAGTAATGAATTCAGGTTTTATTTGAATAAAATCAAAGACCAAAGACAACTCGTTTCGCTAAAAGAATCCACAAATCAGAGTGTTCTCATTGAACTTGCATCGAATTAGCGGGGATTTTCATGGTTGAATTGCCCCACGGTACAAACGATATAAAACTCGTTCCGCCGCTGACTTGAACAAAGAAAATGCCCTGATTCGCGGTTGGCCGCCAAACTGCGAAATCACTGCGATTGTCATCGTTATAGTCGCCGGGAACGGGCAAATCCGAACTCAGACCGAATTGGTAAGCACCGACCTGTCCGCTCGCACTGTTGATCCAATACCAAACACCGGTTGTTGTCCGCCAGACGGCAAAGTCCGTTTTATTATCGCCGTCGTAATCTCCCGGAACGATTTTATCTATATCGGAAAGCCCGAAATTTACGGCGATGGCAGTGTTATCAGAACTTTTAAGAACAAAGAAAGTGTTGGCGGGCGCATCCGTATTCGGGCGATAGACGGCTAAATCGGCGCGATAATCACCGTCATAATCGCCGCGAATCGGTTTATCCGTATCGTTTCCAAATTGCTGAATG
>JANLTD010000900.1:0-1939 GCA_031362765.1 Acidobacteriota bacterium
TGATCGTTTTTTTCATCGCGGCTATAGACTGTTCCGAGCTGATAATGCGCTTCGGCTGAACCCGGCTCTAATTCGAGCGCACGACTGATCGCCGCAACCGCCTTATCATTTTGATTTTGCTTCATACTAACAAGACCGAGATAAAGTTTTGTTTCGGCAATGTTCGGATCGGCGGCATCGGCTTTTTTCAAATATTCGTCGGCTTTCGCAATTTCGCCCTGACGATAATACAAAATTCCGAGTTGGGCATATATTTCCGTCAAATCGGGGTTCAAAGCCAGTGCGCTTTGGTATGCGGCAATTGCTTCCTTGTCGTTTTCGAGATCTTCATTGGCTTCACCCAACCCGGCAAATGCCGCTGAATTTTTGGGATTATGTTTGATCGCTTCTTTGTATGAAGCAATCGCGAGCGAAGCGTTTTCGGAATCAACCAGCGCGTCGCCTTTTTTTGTGTAGGCTTCGCTCAGACCGGATTTTGCTTCGACATTTTTCGGATTAAAAACAAGTGCTTTTTTGAAAGATTCGAGCGCTTCGTCATATTGATTGGTGTCTAAATAGGTTTCGCCGACACCTGAATATTCAATCGAAGCTTTGTTTTTGGCCGCCGGTGTCTTTGGCGCGGCTTTTGCCACCGCCGCCGGTTGGATCGGTTTTGAACGTGGACGCGGTTTGTTTTTAGCGACGGTTTTGAGCTGGGATTTTACCTTTATCCGCGATTTTTTGATTTGTGAAGCATTGCGGTTTGAAACAAATCCTTTTTTTACCGCCGCTTTTTTCTGTTTGGCTTTTCTTGATTCACGGAACGAAAAAACGCTTGCGCCGCCCGAAAAATCATCCGAAGTCACTACGTCCTGAGAAAAAACCGACTGAATATCTAACAATAAAATTGATGCGATCAATAAACAAGCAAAAAGTCGCTGAATACAAAACCTGATCATTAAAACCTCTCAAAAATGATTCGCCGATTCAAAAAATCAAATCTTGAACCGGTCAAAAGCAAAACTCCCGCAGGAATTGATAAAACGCAAAGCCGAAAGATATGCCGGCCTTGCTTCTCAAATTTATTTCAAAATTCCGCCGTTGGTTGCCAGTTCAAGTTCGGTAGCCAAGTCCTGCCGCTTCAATGATTTGAGTTTTTCATATTCTTTTTTGGCTTCCTTCAAGTTACCGCGCCGAAACTCGGCTTCTCCCAAACTGTAATGCGCCGGCGCATAATTGTCGTCAACCTTGATCGCTTCTTTGAATTGCTTGACAGCATTATCCAAATCTCCATTTTTACGATATGCGATACCAAGTTCGTTAATTGCCGGAATCCAGTTTTTCTGTAAACTTGTCGCGGCTTTTAACGCACTGATCGAACCCGGAAAATCGCCGAGATCTGTCAAAGTCATTCCCAAATTCAGATTGATCGCAGCCGCCACTTTCGGAATCGGCTTCAGCGAATTTGCCTTTACAAAAGCATCTTTTGCCTTTTGCAAATTGGCCTTATAATCGGCTTCTTTGTTCTCCTTCAAATTAACCTGCGCATAGTTGTAATATGCCCAGCCGAGATTTGTATAATCAATGTACCCGGGCGAGAGCACCACTGCTTTTTCAAAATTCTCGATCGCCGTTTTCCAAAAACTTCGATACGCAATGGTTGACGCGCGGCGCGCCGCAACATACCCGAATTTACTGAAAATTTCCGCATCGTCTTTGATAAATGTCGTTGCCAGCCGATATTCCCCGATCGCTTCGTCAAGTTTATTGGTCAAACGATAAACGTCAGCTAAATTGGCGTGTGCTTCGCCGTAATTCGGTTTTAGCCTGATCGCTTCCTTATAGGCGTTGATCGCTTCGGGCAAATTATCGCGGTTAAAATATGCAACGCCCAGATCAAACCACGCTTCGGTGTATTTCGGATTGAGCTGGAGTGCTTTTTGATACGCGGCAATGGCTT
>JANLTD010001269.1:0-3157 GCA_031362765.1 Acidobacteriota bacterium
ATCGCCCAACTTAGCGCCTTGCAGCGTTTCGACTTGTTTGGTTTTTTCGCTGATCTTGATCTTAGCGAGCGAATCGAGATCCAGTTTCGGAATCCGGGAGATCATTTCCCTGATTCCGAAACTGGATCTCGATTCGCTCGCTAAGATCAAGATCAGCGAAAAAACCAAACAAGTCGAAACGCTGCAAGGCGCTAAGTTGGGCGATTTTGACAGCCGACGTTTTCAGGACGTATCGTTTGACGATTCCATTTTGCCGGCGCTAAATCTGCCGGCATTGTGGGAAACACAAAGTTTAGGTGATCTTGACGGCGTCGTTTGGCTGCGCCGGATCATCACTTTGACGGCGGAACAGAGTCAGACATCGGCCGCATTAGAACTCGCCAAAGTTGATGACCGTGACAACACTTTTATTAACGGCATCGAGATCGGCAAAACCAACCAATGGGACGCAAAACGAAAATATCAGATTCCGCGCGGCGTTTTGAAGGAAGGCAAAAATCTGATCGTCGTCAAAGTAACGGACACGGGCGGCGGCGGCGGCATCTATGGCGATCCGGCCGACTTGAAACTCGTTTTGGGAAATTCGGTAATTTCGCTGACCGGAAGCTGGAAATTTCAAGTTGAAAGCGTCAGCGCGGCGACAAACGAAAACGCTTTTCCGTCGCTTGCCTACAACGCGATGATCAATCCGCTGATTCCTTATGCGTTTCGCGGAGTTTTATGGTATCAGGGCGAATCGAACGCGGGGCGCGCCTTTCAATATCGGAAAGCCTTTCCGTTGCTGATCAACGATTGGCGAAAGAAATGGAACAGCGGCAATTTTCCGTTTTATTTTGTCCAGCTTGCGACATACAAATCGGACGGAAACAGCAATCTGGGCAGCGGTTGGGCAGAGCTCCGCGAGGCGCAAACGCAAACCTTGCAACTGCCGAACACGGGAATGGCGGTGACGACCGACATCGGCGACCCGAACGATATACACCCGACCAATAAACAGGAAGTCGGACGCCGATTGGCGGCATTGGCATTCAACCGAATCTATAAAAAACGGATGATTGACAGCGGCCCGAGCTTCAAATCAATGAAAATTGTCGGCAATAAGATCATCGTGACGCTGGAAAATATCGGCAGCGGCCTGATGACAACTGCCAAAGACGGCATCGTCCGAGGTTTTGAAATTGCCGGAAGAGATCAAATCTTTTATGAAGCAACCGGCACGATCCAAGGCAATACCGTAATAATTTCGAGCGAGAAAGTCGCATCGCCGGCGGCAGTTCACTTCGGCTGGATCGGCGATGCTTCGGCGAATAATCTTTTCAACAAAGAAGGTTTTCCGGCTGTTCCGTTTAGAACCGATGAATGGAAAAATGTCACCCAAAATGCGAAATATTAGCTCGCAGATCTTGACTGTATGACCGGCAAACGACGTTTCCCTTTTGCCGATTGGCTTCTCTGATATGAAAAAAATATTTCTTTTGATTCTGACCTTAATTTTCGCGGTTTCGGCTTTCGGGCAAAGCTTAAGCTCGCCGAACGGCAATTTTTCGGTTTCGTTCAAGCTGACGCAAACGGGCGAACCTGTTTATCAGCTTTCTTATAAAAACAAAACCGTCATCAAAGAAAGTAAAATGGGATTTGAGATCAAAGATCAACCGGCACTGACGAATGGTTTTCAAATTCTCAAAACTGAAATGGCCGAGAAAGACGAAACGTGGAATCCGGTCTGGGGCGAAGTCCGGAGTATTCGCAATCAATACAAGGAGTTAGCCGTCACGTTGCAGCAAACCGCGAACACAACAATCAGGCGGCAAATCGTGATCCGGTTTCGGCTATTTGACGACGGACTTGGTTTTCGATACGAATTCCCTGTTCAAAACGAGCTTAAATATTTCACTTTAACCGACGAAAAAACCGGGTTTAATCTGACCGGCGACCACAAAACCTTTTGGATTCCGGGCGATTACGATACGAACGAATATGCTTACACGACCTCAAAACTCAGTGAGATCAACGCCTCTGTCAGAAAAGCGTCGAACGAGATCGCCTTTCGCACGCCGTTCGCTGACAACGGTGTGCAAACTCCTTTGATGTTGAAATCAGCCGACGGGCTTTATATCAACATTCACGAAGCCGCGCTCGTCAATTATCCGGCGATGTATCTGTCGGTTGACCGCCGGAGTTTTGGTTTGACTTCGCATCTTTCACGAAATGCGGTCGGCAGCGCCGCATTTTTGCAAACGCCGGCGAAAACGCCCTGGCGAACCATTATCGTAAGCGACAAGGCGACCGAAATTCTCGCCTCAAAAACGATCTTGAATCTAAACGAACCGACGAAAATAAAAGATACAAGCTGGATCAAACCGCAAAAAATGATCGGCGTTTGGTGGGCAATGCACGTCGGCACGGCGAGCTGGAATTATGCGGATGTTAATAATGTCAAAATTGACGAAACCGTCTGGAGCAGCCTGAAACCGAACGGCAAACACGGAGCCAATACCGCAAATGTCAAACGCCACATAGATTTTGCCTCGAAGAACGGCATTGACGCTGTTCTGGTCGAAGGCTGGAATGTCGGTTGGGAAGATTGGTTCGGCAATTGGAAGGAAAACGTCTTCGATTTCATCACGCCTTATCCGGATTTTAACGTGCAGGAACTCAAAAATTACGCTGCCGCGAAAAAGGTCAAATTGATAATGCACCACGAAACTTCCGGTTCGGCGACCAATTACGAACGCCGTCTGGACGAAGTGTTTCGCTTTATGAAGTCGAACGGCTACGACGCGGTCAAAACCGGCTATGTCGGCAAGATCATCCCGCGCGGCGAACATCACGACGGACAATGGATGGTCAACCATTACAATCACGTCGCCGAGACGGCGGCAAGCTACAAAATTATGGTTGATTCGCACGAATCGGTTCGTCCGACCGGACTTTCCAAAACCTATCCGAACTGGCTCGCTTCGGAAGCCGCGCGCGGCAATGAATTTAACGCCTGGAGCGTCGGCAATCCGCCCGAACACGAAACGATCTTGCCTTTCACACGTCTGATGGGCGGCCCGATGGATTACACGCCGGGAATTTTTGAGATCAAAATGAGCCTTTACGACGCGAAGAAGACCGAACAGGTTCACACGACGCTGGCGAAACAGCTCGCGCT
>JANLTD010000943.1:0-5533 GCA_031362765.1 Acidobacteriota bacterium
TTTGGTGATGATCTTTTTGGTCGTAAATTCTTCGTAAATTTCGAGCTTCGCAGATGGCGGTTCGCCCAAATATTCGGCGGAATATTTCAAATACGGATTCGGCGGATTGTTGACTTGTTTCACAAATGAAACAATAGTCTATTTAGCCTTTTCAATCAAGCCTGTTTTCTCCTTTACAAAACAGAATTTATCCATATACTTTGAGTAGTTTTACATATTAAATTTAACAAAGTAATATGCAGCTTTTTTCTTCCATTGAAAAAGCTCCCGCCTTTATTGGAATAGAAAATTCCTACAAATGATCCATTCGTCAATATCGCTTTGCCTGAGGCATTTCTGTATATTACAAAATTTAAGATCGGTCAAAATATTTTCACCTGATGTCCCTTTTTTTTGACCAAACTCGTTTAGCTAGTTAGGGAGCAAAATACAGGATTTTTTGCTCGGCATTGAAAGTAAAAAGTTAAGAGGTTGAACTAATTCATTTCGAAATTAAAGAAGCAGTTGGATTGACAACAATAAATTATTAAGGGCCAAGGGCAGGAAACTAATTTACACGGAAAAAAGGAGAAAATATGAATATACTAAACAAACTTATGATCTTAATAACGGTCTTTTCCCTATTATGCGGACAAACGATGTTCGTTTTCGCACAAGACAATCCCGAAAAGACGGAGACCGAGAAAAAACAAAGCGACGAGGATGAAGATCAAAAAGACACGGAGGACAAAACAAAAGATATCGAAGACAAAAAAACCGACGATAAAACCCCGACGGAAAAGAAACCTGTCAAAAAACAATCGGATGATACATCCTGGGTCGGTCGCGGCTACGATATAACGGATAAATATGCCGATGTCGGAAGCGTCCGCGAACCCGTCTTTGAAAAAGGCGAAGACGAAAGTGGTAATCTCGTCATCGTTGGCGAAGAAGGAAACGCCCAAATTGATACGGACGCAAAACGCACCACCAAATACGACGAGTTTTCCGGCAAAAGTCTTTCCGAATATCAGAGCAGTTTCTCTAATAAACTTTCGATTGCCGGAAGTTATAAAATATTCAGCGCATCGGTCAGCGTCAATTTCGGGACGAACTCACAAAGTTCGGTTGCCAAAGACTATTTAACGATGTCGCATACGGTGACACTCCGCAGTTACCAGATGCCTTTTGAAGTAAAACCATACATTCGCAAAGAAGCGCAGGAAGCAATTAACAATGCCGACACATCGAAACTGTTTGAGAGATTCGGAACTCATTACATCTGGCAAGCCGACACCGGCGGTCGCGTTGATTACAACGTGACGTTTAACCGTGCCGCGTCGCAGAAGGACATTAATGTCCAGGTTACGGCGAAAGCGGAAGCCAAAGCAGCGATTGCCAGCGTCAGCGTCGAAAACGAAACTTCCTATAACAACAGCGTGAAAAAATTGTCGGAAGCCGGCACCGTCAGAATTTTCACCTACGGCGGCGAATTGGATGCCGGCGCGAAAATCAAAGAAAATCGCGGAACATTGTCGGAATGGTCAAAATCGGTCGAAGCCAACCCGACATTGTGCCGATTCGGCGACCGCAGTTTGCGCGGAATTTGGACGCTGGCTTCGACCGCCGAGCGTCAGGAAGAAATAAAAGCAGCCTTTGCCAAATATTCATCGGGAAAAGAAGTAAAAGACATCGAATCGAAACTCCAAGTCAAACGCGTGGATGATCTTAAACGCGTCGGTGAAAATTGGTATGCCAAAAACAGTCAAAACGGTTCGCCCTACACCATCGGAGTTTATTCGCCGGTTGCCGACCCCGACAATGGTTGGTATATCGTCGGTCATTCCGCCGACAAAAATAACCGTCCTGAAACGGCCGCAACGGTTGATTCGATTTTGGTCAAAGAAATCGGTGAAACCGGTAAATTACTTCGCGAACCGCTTGGTTACGAGGAAATTTATAACGACAAAAGCACCAGCGGTTGGAAGGATTGGAGTATTTGGAAAGCTAATTGTCCGGTCGGATTTGTTGCGCTCAGCAATTTTGCCAAATACGGGCATTCCGCACCGAACACCAATATTCCCAGCGACAACCCGTTCAAAGACGTGCGCTGCGTGAGCGAAGGTATCGTTGAACTGGCAGCTGTTCCGACCAAAGCCAATCTGATTTATAACGGCGAAGGTTCGGGCGGACGAAACATAATGGTTTATTCAGTCAAACCGCAATCGGCAGCGGGCGCGATTGACGGCAACTTTTTCTACACGCAAACTCCCGGCAATTACAGCGACCCGGTGCCGTCGAATCTGAAAGTGTATGTTCTCAAAAATCCGAATGCGGTCAATCCGAAAACGGAAGCTAGGGAGGATATAGAAACGAACGATAAAGCTGATGATTCAGGGGCAAATACCGACCGCGCACTGGCAGAGATTTCGGATCAATATGAATATAAAGAAAAGGTTCTTTACTCTTTAATCAGACCCGAAAGTCTTCCCGGTCTGATTAAATTTTCCCCGATTGAATGATTTATACCGTTTTCAATAATCAATTAAGCATTAGCCATATGCAATATGTCAGAACAGCGAGCGAGAATGTTATTGATATTCAACCCGTCGCTACCGCTCAGGGTTCTGACATATTGCATACACAGAGAGTGAAGCGCTTAGTACCCGACAAAGTATTTCAGCTACTGAATCGCATTTGAAAGCAATTCATCATTTCCACATTTGGATCTGCTGAGCATAATTTCCATTTTCAAACGGCCGACGTTCCGCAATGTTTGATAGCTTATTTATTCATCAATGGCGTTAAGTTAACCTGAGTATTGATTAGAAAATTAGTAAGAAATAGGACGCGGACGAACACGGATTAAGCGGATTTTCGCGGAGTATTTTAATTAAACTTTCGGCGAATTAATAAATATTTTCAATAAATCGGTGGAAATCCGTCAAATCCGTGTTCGTCCGCGTCCTATTTCTTCTTTGATTTTCTAATCAATACTCAAGTTAAGTTAAGGAAAAAATCTGATATAAACGTAAAACAGGCTGTTAGCCTGTTTAAATTTCGCGCCACTAACCTTTTGTTAATCAGGGAAAGCCAGAAAAACAGGCTAACAGCCTGTTTTACGTTTGCTCCTTAACTTAGTCCCTTTGTATTTATTCATACTCCATCGAAAATTGGCAAAACGATACTTTTTTGTGTAACTTAAAATCAAAGCGAACAAACAACCCGGAGTTTCGTTTGAATTTTAGGTGATCGAACAAATATCGCATTATAAGATCTTAAAAAAAATCGGCGAAGGCGGAATGGGCGAAGTGTATCTGGCGGAAGATACGAAGCTGACGCGCAAGGTGGCACTTAAAGTTTTGCCGGCCGATGTTTCAAATGACCGCAAACGGCTCAATCGTTTTTTGCAGGAAGCGCGGCTTGCCGCACATCTCAATCATCCGCACATTTGCACGATCTACGAAATCAACGAATCGGCCGAAACGCCTTTTCTGGCGATGGAACTGGTCGACGGCGAAACCCTGTCGGAAAAGATCCATTCAAAGACGCTCGATCTGCACGAAATTTTAGACATCGCCTCGCAGATCGCGGATGCGCTCGCCGAAGCCCATCGCCGCGAGATCATTCACCGCGACATCAAATCTTCAAACATCATTATCAACCGCCGCGGACAAGTGAAGGTTTTGGATTTCGGTCTCGCGAAGATCATCTCCGAAGAGGTTTCCGAACAAGACGTGACACGCGCCAAAACCGAGGACGGAATGCTCGTCGGAACGATTCAATATATGTCGCCCGAACACGCGCTCGGCAAACGGCTCGACGGCCGCACGGATTTATGGAGTCTCGGTGTTTTGCTTTACGAAATGGCGTGCGGCGCGCTGCCGTTCAAAGCCGCGACGCACGCCGGAACATTTGACGAAATTCTGCATAAACAGCCCGCACGATTGACCGAATTAAACCAAGACATTCCGGTCGAATTTGAAAACATTATCTTCAAACTGCTCGAAAAAGACCGCGATTTTCGTTACCAAACGGCTTCCGATCTGCTTGCCGATTTACGACGTTTGCGCCGCGTCCTTGGCGACATCACCTCTGATTCGCACGAAAAGATCAGAGTTTCGACCGCCGAAATTCGTTCTTCCACGCAAACCGAATTTGCGCGGCGTTCAAATATTGAAACCCGCGGAGGTAATAACGCCTGGCTAAAAGTTTTCAGTTTTTTGCTGCTCGCCGCGATCCTTGGCGGAATCGCTTACGCCGTTTGGCATTTTTCGTCAGCCGGAACAGCCGCGAAAAGCTTTGAAAATTCGGCTTCGACACGGCTGACCAATCTTGGCAAAGTTTATGAAGCGGCGATTTCGCCCGACGGAAATTACATTGTTTATGTGACGGACGACGGCGCGCGCCAATCGCTGTGGCTCAAACAAACCGCGACGGGAAGCACTGTCCAGATTCTTCCGCCATCGGAAAATGTTTATCAGGGATTGGCAATTTCACCCGACAACACATGGGTTTATTTCAACGTCTGGGATCGGAAATCGGTCGGCGAAATTTTTCGCGTTCCGGCACTTGGCGGCGCGCCGCAAAGAATCGCTCACGATTGTATGCCCGGCATTTCGGTTTCGCCCGACGGTCAACTTATCACATTTGTCCGTTCGGACGACCGGAATCTGCGTTTTGTTTTGCTGACGACTGGCACGGACGGCAGCGGTGAACGCGAAATTCGTTCAATGCCGGATACCTTTGCTTATTATCCCGTTTGGTCGCCGGACGGTAAAACGATCGCCTTCGGAATGTTTCAAAACGAAAATGATAACCGTTATCCGCAGCTTGTTGAAATCCCCGCCGGCGGCGGCGATTTGAAAGTGATCTGGAAGGACGAGGCGAACAATATTCAGCCGAATCGTTTTGTGTGGCTCGCCGATAAAAGCGGGCTGCTTGTGACACTCAGTAATTCGCGCGAATTTCAGAGGCAGATCTGGAAGATCGATTACAAAAGCGGAGAGTTGCAGCAGATCACCAAAGATCTTAACAGCTACGGATCATTGAGTATTACTGCCGACGGCAAAAACCTGCTCAGTATTCAACAGGATTTTTTGATCAGCGTCTGGATCGTGCCGGGCGATAATCCCGCCCAGGCAAAGCGAATTACCGAAGGAAAGACCGAAGGAATCGGTTTGAGCTGGACACCCGACAACCGGATCGTCTATGCCTCAAACGTCAGCGGCAGCGCAGAGATCTGGCGAATGAACGCGGACGGAAGCGAAAAACAACAGTTGACTTCCGACAAATTCCCAAAATTAAATCCGTGCGCGACGAGCGACGGAAAATATATATTTCACAAAATTATGGGAAGTCAATTGGGCGGTTCGGCGCGGACCGATATTGACGGAAAAAATCCTCAGATACTGCCCGGGAAATGGAATATTTTATGCGCTTCGGCAAAGCCTGAGATCTTTTATTTCGCCGAAGACAACAAAACCAGTCGTCTTTTTCGCGATTCCCCCGAAATGAATTCACCCGTCAAAGTTACCGACAAACCCGTCCAGCA
>JANLTD010000955.1:0-2178 GCA_031362765.1 Acidobacteriota bacterium
CAACCGCATCCGCAGCGCCATCAAGCTTGCGGCGATCAACGGAGGGAAATAAGATGACTGAAAAAATTGAACTCGACCGCCGATCTTTTCTAAAAGCAAGTATCATCGCGGGCGGCAGCCTGCTTTTCGGTTTTACACTGCCGACCAGATCGCGGGCGGAAGAACGCCTTAATTTACCACTTGCCGCGGCCGATTTTCAGCCGAATTCATTTTTGCGGATCGCGAAAGACGGCAAAGTGACGGTCTCGGTCGGGCAGGCGGAAATGGGACAAGGCGTTTTGACATCGCTGCCGATGATTGTTGCCGAAGAACTCGAAGTTGACTGGAAAGATGTCGCCTTTGAATCTGCGCCGGCAGACAAGGCTTTTATCAATCCGATGCTCGGAAGCCAGATCACCGGCGGCAGTTCGAGCGTCAAAGCTTTTTTCGTTCCACTAAGAAAATCGGCGGCTTCCGTCAGAGAAATGCTGATTTCAGCCGCTGCCGAAACGTGGAAGGTCGCGCCGGAAACCTGCCGCGCCGAGTCGGGCAAAGTCATTCATACGGCAACCAAACGGATGATCGCGTACGGCGATCTGCTCGAACGCGCCGCGCGGATGACGCCTTCGCCAAATCCGAAACTCAAAGACCCGAAAGACTTTAAGATCATTGGCAAAAATATGCCGCGTCTCGACACGCCGGGCAAAGTCAACGGTTCAGCCGTTTTCGGAATTGACGTCAAAGTTCCGGGCATGCTGACGGCAACCGTGTTGCGTTGTCCTGTTTTTGAAGGCAAGGTTAAATCGGTGGACGATTCGGCGGCGAAAGCGGTCAAAGGCGTGCGCGCAATTATTCCGCTTGAATATGGTGTCGGCGTGGTTGCCGATAATTATTGGGCGGCGAAAAAGGGACGCGACAAACTCAAGGTCGAATGGGATGGCGGAAAATTTGCGGGTGTCAGCAGTGAACGAATTTATCAGACTTACGCCAATGCGGCCAATAATGAAAAGGGGCTGACCGCCAAAAAGATCGGTGATGCGGATGCGGCAAGATCAACCGCCGCCAAAACTGTCGAAGCGGTTTATTTCACGCCCTATTTAAGCCATGCAACGATGGAGCCGATGAATTTCACGGCGGATGTGCGCACCGACAATTGCGAACTGTGGGGTGGAATTCAGGGGCAATTGATCATTCAAGGCTTTATCGCAAAGTTGCTCGGATTTACTCCCGACAAGGTTCGGGTGAACACGACCTTGCTCGGCGGCGGCTTTGGTCGGCGGATCGGGTTTGATTATGTGATTGATGCCGTTTTGCTTTCAAAAGCCGTCGGCAAACCGGTCAAAGTAATCTGGACACGCGAGGACGATATGCAGCACGATTTTTATCGTCCCGCCACCTATAACAAAATGTCAGCGGGAATTGACGCCAATGGTAAACCTCTGTTCTGGCATCATCGGCTTGTCAATGCTTCGATCATGGCGCCGCTTGCACCGGTTCTTTTCGGGTTTCCATTTAAGGACGACCAACTTGACGATTCATCGGTCGAAGGCGCGTCAACTTTGCCCTACGATATTCCCAATCTCCAAGTCGATTGGATTCGCAAAGATACCGGCGTTCCGGTCGGTTTTTGGCGGTCGGTCGGAAGTTCGCACACGGCTTTTTCGACCGAATGTTTTCTTGATGAATTGGCATTTGCGGCGAAAAAAGACCCGTATCAATTTAGGCTTTCCTTGCTTGATAAACATCCGCGTTATAAAGGAGTGCTTGATCTCGCGGCGACCAAAGCCGGTTGGGGCAAACCCCTCGCGAAAGGCGTTTTTCAGGGAATTGCCGTTCACGAAAGTTTTGGAAGCTATGTGGCGCAAGTCGCCGAAGTGTCGGTTTCAAATGAAGGCGCTGTCAAAGTTCATCGCGTTGTCTGCACGGTTGACTGCGGTCAGGTCGTGAATCCCGACACGGTTGTCGCACAGATGGAAAGCAGTATAGTTTTCGGCTTAACTGCCGCGCTTTACGGCGAAATTACGATCAAAGACGGGCGCGTCGTGCAGAAGAATTTTTACGATTACAAGATGCTGCGAATCAACGAAACGCCGAAAATCGAGGTATATATCGTGCGGAGCAGCGAAAAACATGGCGGAGTCGGCGAACCCGGCACACCGCCGATCGCGCCGGCCGTTGTCAACGCGATCTTTGCCGCGA
>JANLTD010001055.1:0-8191 GCA_031362765.1 Acidobacteriota bacterium
TTTTAAGAAACTTTGTGCCCTTTGTGCCTTTGTGGTGAAAAAATTACTGCGAGCGGAGCGTTGCCAGAGGTTTTCTGAAAAGCACATCAAAACTTGCGATCGCGCCGACCGCGGTGACCAAAGCCGCCGTAATCAGCACACCGAGAATCGTTAATACGAAATCGAATTCCCATTCGATATTGAAAATGTATTTAGCGACCGCAAACGAAAGCGCAGTTCCAAAAACCGCACCGATAATTCCGGCCAAAAGACCCAAAAGTCCGTATTCGGCGAAAAGAATGGTCGCCAATGTCAGGCGTTTTGCGCCGAGAGTTTTCAAGATCGCGTTTTCGTAAATTCTCTGTGATTTGGTCAGCGCGATCGATCCGACGAGAATCAATATTCCGCTCAGGATCACAAAACTTCCGACGAACGAGATCGCCAGCACAAAGTTGTTGACAAGCTTTTGAACCGTCGCGACAATATCGGCTACGTCAAAGATCTGAATGTTTGGAAATTTGTCAACCAGTTTTCGTTGAAGGCGCTGCCGTTCTGTTTCCGGAATACGTTTCAAAACATTGGCGACAAACGTTTGCGGAGCTTTTTCGAGCACGCCGGGCGCGAAAACAAAGACAAATGCGGTGCGCGTATTACGCAGATCGAGCTTGCGGATATTGGCGACCTGCGCCGTGATCTTGCGGCCTGAAATATCATAAGTGACCGAATCGCCGACCGATACTTTTAATCGTTCCGCCATATCTTCTTCGACCGATACTTGCGGAACGCCCGCCTCGGCGTTCCACCATTCGCCGTCAATGATCGTTTCATTTTCATCGAGTTTCGGGCGGTACGTGACAGCAAATTCGCGTCCGATCTGTCCCTGTTGCTGGCGCGTTTCGCGGTTTTGATAATCAAGTGCCTGACCGTTGACAAACGCGACGCGTGCACGGATCGTCGGCAAGGTCTGTGCTTTTTCGCCGGTTTTTTCTTCGAGCATTTTGGCAAGATCTTCGATCTGACTTTTCTGAATATCAATGATAAAAAGGCTCGGAAGTTTTCCGTTGCGCGTAAAATCAAATTCACGGACGAGATTTGTTTGAAGCGATTGAACTGTCAGGACGACGAATGCGCCTAAACCGACAGCAAGCAAGATGATCCGCGTCTGGTTGCCCGGACGATAAAGCGAATTGATCGCCTGACCGATCGCGAACGAGCCGAGATTGCGAAAACGTTTCAGGATCAGAGTAAGGACAACGGCCGCGAGATATAGGAAAACAGATGTTAATCCCAAACCGACGAGGAAAAACGTGCCGACGAGGATCGAACCCGCTTGCCAGACGGAAAGAGCGAGCAATCCAAAGAGCGTGACCGCGCCGAAAATAGTTTTCGTCCAATCGAGCCGCCGCGTTTTTTCGCCCGTCGCGTCGTGAAGCAGCAGTCGCGGCTTAATATTGCGAACCTGAAGCAACGGCAGCGCCGAGAAAAGAAGCGAGATCAAAACGCCGAGCAAAATGCCTTGCAGCGCGACCGGCAGATGGATCGAATAGCTCATTGTCGCCGGCAGCGCGTCATTAAAACGCGACTTTGCAAACCACAAAAAACATTGTGCGAGGAAAACGCCGAACAAACTGCCGAGAAAACCCAATGTCAGGATCTGCAAAAGATAAACCGTGATGATGCGCGTCCCGCTCGCGCCGAGACATTTCAAAACAGCGACGGATTTACGCTTTTGATCAACAAAAACGCGCGCCACATTCCAGACGCCGACGCCGCCCAGAACCAGGATCAAAAGTCCGGTCAACGAAAGATAATTTTCGGTGCGCGAAAATTGTTCGCCCAAGTTTTCCTGTGTTTCGCGGTATGATTGCACGGTCAGGATCGTGCCTTTCAGACTCTCTCGCAATTGTTTGACCAGTTCGGTCGGATTGTCGCTCGTCCGATATAGAATACGCCGCCGTATTCGTCCGCCACCGCTTGTGATGCCGGATGTGTCAAACGCTTTTTTCTCGATGAAAACTCTTGGCCCGAGACGAAAACCGCTTGCGCCGCCCGGTTCTTCGTCAAACGTCGCACGGATCTGAAATTCACCGTCGGCGATCTTTATCTTATCGCCGATCTTGATCTTGAGGTCATCAAGCAGCAGCGGCGAGACGACCGCGCCGTTATTCTCGAGGAGCTTAAAATCGAAAGGTTTGCCGTCCGAAGTTTTAAAATTGCCGACGAGCGGAAATGGCGGCTCAATGCCTTTTAATTCGACGAACGACAGCCCTTCATTATTCGGGTCGAGCGGTTTCGCCATCGCCGAGGTCGTGATCGCTTCATTGCGTGCTTCGATGATGTTTGTTTTATTAATGACGGCTTCGATCTTCTGGATGTCAGTCGGCGAAAAATCGTTGGTCGAACTGACTTCGAGATCGGCGGTCAACAGCGCGCGGGCGTCGCCGCCGACCGATTTACTGAGGTTCTGGATCAGCGAACGAAGCGCGACGACCGAACCGACACCGATCGCGATGCACAGGAAAAAGAATAAAAGTCGGCGCCACGACGAGCGGATTTCGCGCCAGGTTAGATTAAAAATAAAATTCATAAATATTGTGACGCGGAGATCGGGCGACGCGGCGACGCGGCGAAAAAATCTCCGTGTCTCTCGGTGTCACATCGTCGCCGTGTCTTTAGTTACCTTTCCGTCTTTGAGCCGAATCTGCCGTTGAGCCTTGTCCGCCAATGCCTGATCGTGCGTGACCAGGATCAGCGTGACATTGTTTTGCTTGTGCAGCGCGGTCATCAGATCGAAAATATGCTGGCCGTTGCGCGAATCGAGATTTCCCGTCGGTTCATCCGCCAATAATATTTTCGGACTGTTGGCAAATGCGCGAGCGATCGCGATGCGTTGCTGTTCGCCGCCCGAAAGTTCGGTCGGATAATGATGTCCGCGATTGGTCAGATCAACTTCTTCAAGCAGGTGGTCGGCGCGGCTGCGGGCTTCTTTCATTCCCAAAATCTCCATCGGGATCAGCACGTTTTCATAAGCCGTGAGCGACGGAATGAGATGAAAAGACTGAAAGATAAAACCGATCTTTTCACTTCTTAACGAGGCCAACTGGTCTTCGCTCATTTTTGTAACTTCGTCGCCGTCAATCGAGATCTCGCCCGCGCTCGGCGCGTCGAGTCCGGCGATCAAACCGAGCAGCGTCGATTTTCCGCTGCCTGAAGCGCCGGTAATGGCGACGAATTCACCGTCGGGGATCGTCATTGAAACATCATCGAGAATCGTCAGATCTTCGACGCCCGAGCGAACGATTTTTGTAACGTTTTGTAAAATTATCATATTTTTTTTACCGCAGAGACGCTGAGACGCTGAGTTTTGGAATATTTTTTTAGGGTTGATTTAATGATTTCTCATTGTTTCTCAGCGTCTCAGCGTCTCTGCGGTTTAATATTCAGTTGCTATTCTAAACCATTGCTTGCGAAAAAAGCACAAACAAGTTCAAATAAATCTGAATCTAATTAACGGATTTCAACGTAAAAAGTTTGCAAAGTTATGAAAGGTCTTTTTCGTGCGATTATTATACTAGCTTTTGTCTTTTCAGCGTTTTCTCTTGCGTCGTGTGATGCGACGACCGCGAAAAAGCAATCCAATTCAGATGCCCGACGGCCGCTTGCAACGCCGCCCGTCAAATCGGATAAACCGAAGATCGTTGCCTTCGGCGACAGTCTGACGGCTGGTTTCGGCTTGCTCGAAAAAGAATCTTACCCGTATCTTTTGCAAGAGAAACTCAAGGCGGACGGTTTTGCTCACGAAGTTCTCAATGCCGGCATCTCGGGCGATACGACAATTGGCGGACTCGAAAGAATTGATTGGGTTTTAGAACAGGAAAACGTGCAGATCTTGATTTTAGAACTCGGCGCTAACGATCTTTTGCGGCGAATGCCGGTTGACAGGATGAAGAAAAACCTTGCGCAGATCATCGAAAAAGCGCAAAAGAAAAAGATCAGGATATTGCTTTGCGGAATGCTTGCGCCGCCGAACATCGGTGCCCAGTATCAACGCGATTATCAAATGACGTTTCCCGATCTGGCAAGTCAATACAAGATCGCATTCTTACCGTTTCTGCTCGAAAATGTCGCGCTCAACCCGGATTTGAACCAACCTGACGGAATTCACCCGAACGCTGAAGGCGAAAAGATAATGACCGACAATGTTTATAAAGCGTTGAAGCCGTTGCTCGCCAAAAACCAATAAACCGCGGTTTTATTCACCGATCCGATGAATTATAATCCTATCCAGCACTTAATTTTTATTAGGATCAGATATTCACTTTTATTAAACACAGGCAGAACAAAACGGATCAAAAAATGTTAGCCGGCGAATTGACCCGATTTCGTGAATCTATCTTTATTGCGCTGGATGCGATACGCGCCAACAGAACGCGTTCGGCGTTGACGGTTTTGGGAATCGTCGTTGGTGTCGCGGTCGTCGTAATGGTTGCGGCTCTCTTGCAGGGCGCGCAGGATTTTATTGTCAAAACAACCTCGGAATTCGCGCCTGACGTAATTCGGATCGAAAAAGCGGCGTTTCAGGATTTTGGTGCCGACGGGCAGGCTTTTATCGAGGCGTTATCAAAGCGGCCCGATATTTTGCCGGAAGATCTGGAGTTTTTGCGCGAACGATTGGGCGCGAAATTTGAAGTCGGCGGACAAGTGGACGCCACGCTGCCGGCGCGGCGCGGCGCAAAAACACTGGTCGGAATTGCCGTTCAAGGCGTGACGGCGAATATTACCGAACTTTCAAGTGTCAAGATCGCAGCCGGACGCGGCTTGGCTTCGACCGACGACGATTTTCGGCGCAATGTCTGCGTTATCGGGCAAGATGTCGCGGACGAACTCTTCGGCGGCGCAAATCCGATCGGCGAAGAACTCCGGCTCGGGCAGCTCGCTTACGAAGTTGTCGGTGTCGCACAGCCGCGCGGTTCTGTCTTTGGTAATTCGCAAGATGGTTTTGTGCAGATCCCGCTCGGAACTTTTACGCGGATATTCGGGACACGTTCGCGTTCGCTCGCGCTTTTGGTAAAGCCTTTGGACAGCAAAGCAATGACGGAAGACGAAGCCGAAGAACAGATCCGCGTGGCGATGCGCGTTCGGCGCAAACTTATTTTGACTGTCAAAGAAGACGATTTCAGTTTGTTGACCGCAAAAAGCATCAAGGCCTTTTCGGGAAATCTGACCGGCATTGTCGGGACGATCATCTATCCATTGACGGCGATCGCGTTGTTTGTCGGCGGCGTGGTTGTGATGAACATGATGCTCGCCTCGGTCGTCGAACGGACCCGCGAGATCGGTGTGCGAATGGCGTTGGGTGCACGGCGCAGCGATATCCTGACGCAATTTTTGATCGAGACAACGACATTAACGCTTTTCGGAGGGTTTTTAGGAATTGCTGCGGCAGGTATTTTAGTTTGGCTGATCGCTTTTCTGACAAAATTTCCTTTAAGTTTGCCCGTCTGGGCGATTTTCGCGGCAGTCGGCGTTTCGTGTTTCGTCGGCATTTTCTTCGGTGTCATTCCGGCGCGGCAGGCAGCCGGACTAAATCCGATCGAGGCTTTGCGCTCGGAATAAAAGCAAAGAATCTATTAAAACTAACAAGGTGGGAAAAATGAAAAAATTACTTATAACGGCTATTTTTGTATTAACGGCAATGATGCCGGCCATTGGACAAACAGAAGCGGCGCAAACATCCGCAATTATCAATGAAACCGCAGATGTTTTGCCGGGGAAAATTTCGGATCAAAAGACGGAAAATGAATTTCCGCACCAACAGCAGCCAAATAAATATGTTCGACCGACGGCAGACAAGCGGTTCAAGCGGTATTTGAATAAAACGATCGGCACCGGTTTGATCGGTGTCGGAATCGGCGCGAGCATTCAGCAGTTCGCCGAAAATCCGCCGGAATGGGGAAAGAACAGTAAAGGATTTGCACGGCGGTTAGGTTCTAATTTCGGCGAAAACGCGATTCAGGAAACCGTCGCCTACGGTATTGAAGAAGCCTTCAAACTTGACAGCAAGTTTTACAAAAGCGTGAAAAGAGATTTCGAGTCACGGCTCCAAAATGCTTTTCTTTCGGGTGTTACGGCGCGCACTCCGAGCGGAAAAAGAGTCTTTAATCCGGCGCCGATCATCGGTGCTTACACGGCGAATCTCGTTTCGACGCAGGTTTGGTATCCAAAACGCTACAATTATAAAGACGGTCTCAGACAAGGAACGCAAACCGCCCTGTTTACGATCGCGTTCGGGCTTTTGAATGAGTTTTTGTTTAATCGAAAATGAACAGACAGCTTTTTTACGATACGTGGCAAACTGTCCTGGATTCGATTCGTGCCCATAAATTACGGGCCGGTTTGACGCTGACCGGTGTCATTATCGGCACGGCGGTCGTCGCGCTGGTCGGCGCGGTTTTGACCGGACTTTCTCAGCGTGTCGCCGAGGTTTCCGAAAAAAGTTCGCCGAACGTCATTTATTTCACGAAACAAGACAAGATCGGGCCGTCGCTGCAAGCACCGACGGCGGAAGAAAGACAACGTAAAGATCTTACTTTCGAAGATATTCTGGCGGTTGCCGCGCTCGAATCGGTGCAAGCCGTTTCGCCGCAGAAAATTCGCGGTGATTACGGACCGACGGCGAATCCTCCGAAACTTACCGCGAACGGCCGGACGGCGATCAATCCGCTGATTCTCGGCGTTTGGGAGAATTGCCCCGAAGTTGTCAATATTTCGATCGCCTCGGGACGTTTTTTTACCGAACAGGAAAGAAAAGCACGCGCTTCGGTTGCGGTCATCGGCGCGGGCGTTGCCAGACAGATCTTCGAAACTGACGATCCGCTCGGCAAAGATATCAAGATCGAAGGGAAACTTTTTCGCGTGATCGGGGTTTTATCAAAAGCCTCGGGCGAAGGCGTTATCGGAAGCGACGAAATTGACGAGCGTTCCGTTTATATTCCGTTTGAAACCGCGCAGAAGAATTATCCCGAGATCAAGCAAAATGTGATCATTGTTCGGGCGCCGAAAGGAAGAGTTGACGAAGTGTCGGAAGAGGTCACGAATCTTTTACGCACCCGGCGCGGCGTGCCGAACGACAAGCCGAACAACTTTGGCGTCAATCGTCCCGAACAGATCTTTACGCTCGTCAATGATATAATCAATGGTTTAGGAACGATAATTGTGCCGATCGCGCTGGCGAGCCTGCTCGTCGGCGGTGTCGGCGTGATGAATATTATGCTGGTTTCGGTCAAGGAACGCGCCGCCGAGATCGGAATCAGACGCGCCCTCGGCGCAACGCAAAAAACGATCCTCACGCAGTTTTTGCTCGAAGCAATGACCCTTACGGGGTTCGGCGGAATCATCGGTATCGCGATCGGATTGATGTTGGCGTTTCTCGTTCGGATCATCGTCAGCTTTCCGGCGGCAGTTCCGGTCTGGGCACTTCTTTCGGGCTTTGGCGCATCGGTCCTGATCGGACTGTTTGCGGGAATGTATCCCGCATTTCGGGCATCGCGGCTTGACCCGATCGAAGCGATGCGCGGAAACTAGAGGTTCTTTTGTCTGATTTGGTTCTTGGCTTTTGGTCTTTGGTTTTTGGTTTTGTTGAAATTAAACATGTTGATTTTCAATCAAGATGCGCGGAAAAATATGAAGGCGCGGCGAGAGGTTCAACGTCAATGGGCAGTTTCTTGTAATTGATTGGGCCTTTGACTGGAGCGCAAGCGTCTCGCTTGCCCCTGCGTTCGAGGCTTTGCGAGAACAGGCGCGAAAACGCTCGATTGACATTCAACTTGATCTCTATGTGAGCGTTTCCCGTTCTTGCTTGGCGCGAACGGGGCAAGCGAGACGCTTGCGCTCCAGTCCTAATCAGCTACAGTTTCTTTCAAAAAACCAAAAACCAAAGACCAAAAACCAAAGACCTAAACAATTACAGTTTTTTAACATTATGAATGTCACACATCTCGAATGCGCCCTTTGCGGCAAATATCACGAAGCGAATGTTTTGCAAAATCTTTGCGTCGAATGCGGGAAACCGCTTCTCGTTCGCTACGATTTAGAGAAAGCAGCTCAGACTTTAACGAAAGATTCACTGAAAACCCGTGAAGCGACGCTCTGGCGTTATCGCGAGGTCTTGCCGGTCGTCAACGCCGAAAATATTGTTTGTCTCGGAGAAGGT
>JANLTD010001091.1:0-8980 GCA_031362765.1 Acidobacteriota bacterium
TTACGATACCGAACGGATCTTTCTGCGAAATTGCGCGTTATCCGGATTTCTTGCCGGACTTGCCGTAACCTGTGAATTTCCGGCGGTCGTTCCGGTTTTGGTTTTTGGCGTCGGATTGTATTTTGCCGACAAACGCAACCAGAATCGCTGGCAAAATCTGTTATTCTTTTTCGCCGGCGGAATGCCGTTCGCGGTTCTTTTACTGGTTTATAATTACGCGATTTTCGGTTCGCCGTTCGCGCTTTCCGACACCTACGAATCTTTTCCCGAATGGGCGGAAGTTGCCGGTCAAGGCGTTGTCGGGATCGGTTTCCCGACGCTTTCCAATTTTTATCTGCTGCTTTTTTCGCCTTCGCGCGGGTTGTTTTTCTACGCGCCGATCTTGTTTTTACCGATCGTCGCATTATTTACTTCGCGCGAAAAACGCACTCTTCGGCATCGCGTAAAAATTGCGGCAATTGTCGTTTCGATTCTGGTTATGTGCGGACACGGCGCGGCGCACGGCGGTTCGGCGTTTGGCGCGAGATATTTGGTTTTTGTCTTGCCGCTCTTTCTCGATTCGTTTTTCGATGGCGAATTTTACGAATATTCGAATGTCTGGCAGGGATTTTTGTTCACGATCTCGTTTTTACTTTGCACAATGCCCGCGCTTACTTTTCCTTTTGCGCCGCCCGAATTCAAATATCCGCACAACAGTTTTTGGGGCGCGTTTTTGTTTGAAGAAAATTGGTTCACGCCTAATCTAGCGAATGTTTTCGGAATTTCGAGCGGTATTTGGACGCTGTTGCCCGCACTCGTTTTGTTATTTGCAGTGATTTTTATCGTTGGGCGTTATGCGAGGCGACCGGGAAGATTTGCCATCGGAATTTTACTTGGTTTACTAACCGGCGGCGGTTATCTTGCTTTGCCGAATCTCGACAACGACGAAAATCGGTTTCACCGCGCGAGCATTGCCGAACGATATTTTAAGCCTGAGAATCGCCTTGATAAATTCAAAACAGCGGCAAATTTGCAAATAATGCCGCGCGTTAATAATTTTGAATGGACGATCGCCGACATTCGCGCTTTTGCGCCGAACGATTTTCCGTATCTCGAAACACGCGATCTTAAAACGTCGCCGACCGCCGAATTGAGAAAGGTTTTAGAATTGCAAAGACAAGGAAAAATGGCGGAAGCCGAAGCGATTCTGCAAAAGGGTAAAGCAGAGTTTCCGTTTGCGGGCTGCGAATTCGCGACAAATTTAGCCGTGATTTATTACACGACCGATCGCAAACACGCGGCATTGCCCGAACTCGAAAGCGTTCAAATTCTGGTCAATCCGGCTTCACGCCCCGATTGTCTGCGTTCTCAGTTTCTGCTCGGCTCGCTCTATCGTGAATTGGGCGAAACCGACAAAGCAAATCAAACGTTCCAAAAATTCATCGTCAACACACAAAACTCGAATGACCCTGAAATAAAGAATTTCCGGCAACAAGCCGGCGGGAAATAATCGCGGGTTTTCAGCGTTCAAAATAAATTCTCCTATTTTTCTACTTTGCAGTAATGCCTCAGTAAATAGTTAGATTTGCCCACGAAACACACGAAAGGTACGAAAAAAATCAGCTTTTGTTTTTTTTAGTTTATGCGCGTGTGTTTCGTGGGCAAAAAATCCTAGTGAAACTTTTTACTGAGATATTCTACTTTACAATACAAAGTTCTTGACAAATAAAACTACTTGGTATAATTTCTAAACAGATATGGCACGAACACAAACCATCCGCAAAGACGAATCGCAGACAAATGAACCGATAAACATTGGCGATCGCGCACTCGATAATTTGAAATTCATACGTGAAACGATGGAACGCTCGGTTGTTTTTACGAGCGTTCCGGGTTACGGCGGAATTTTGATGGGCGCGACAGCGATCGCGGCGGCATTTATCGCAAATAGTCAGGCGAATATCCGTAATTGGCTGACAGTTTGGCTGACCGAAGCGGTTCTGGCGTTTTTTATCGGCTTGCTGGCAATGTGGCAAAAGTCGAAGATCTCGAAAACATCGCTGTTTTCGACGCCGGCGCGAAAACTTTTGATGAATTCGCTGCCGCCGTTTTTGTGCGGTGTTTTTATCACGCTCGGGCTTTGGCGGTTCGGACATTTCGAGATGATGATCCCGGTCTGGATCATTTGTTACGGTGCGGCGGTCGTCTGCGGCGGCGCGTTTTCGGTCAAAGCCGTTCCGCTGATGGGCTGGTGTTTTATCTCGTTCGGGGCAGCCGCATTTTTTCTTCCCGCCGGTTACGGAAATTCGATGATGGGTTTGAGCTTCGGCGTTTTGCACCTCGTTTTCGGATTTATCATCGGACGAAAATTTGGCGGATAGGAGATTTGCCTGCGAAACACACTAAAAAAACGAAAAAGTAAGAAATTTGGTTTTGTTTCGTCTGTGCGCGTGTGTTTCGCAGGCAAAAAAAGGTTTAGATTATGGCAAGAAATTTAGCATTAAAAATTGAAAGTGATTTGGACGAAGTGCCGACCAAGCCGCAAGCCTTAAAGATCGAAAAAGCGGCGGAAAATGTTTCAAACGAGCTCGACAAGATCATTCACGAACGAATGCGTTTGGGCATAATTTCGGCTTTGGCGGCGAATGATGTTTTGTCGTTCACGGATTTGAAGAATCTTTTGAACACGACCGACGGAAACATCAGCGTGCACGCCCGAAAGCTCGAAGAAGCAGGTTATCTGACCTGCGAAAAATCGTTCAAAGGCCGCGTTCCGCTGACTGAATATCGAATTACAAACGACGGACGCGCGGCTTTGAATCGTTATCTGAATCATATGGAAGCATTGATCAACGCGATGAAGAATGTTTAGAGTGACGCCTGGCACAAGCCCCGTGAGAAATCGCCGCGCTTCGCTGGCGATTTCACGGCTGAAGGCAGGTTAACTCTGAACGCAGGAGAAAAGTATGGGCGTAATTTTATTATTGATGACGATCGGCGGCACGATCTTGGCCGCGATTTTACTGGTGATTTCTTTTTTGAAAGATAAAAGCCGGCTGAAAAATTTCGTTCTCGGCGGTGTTGCAGTTTGGTATAGCTTTTACATCATCATTTTTCTGACGAGTTCGATTTTCAGTGAAGAAAAGACGCTCGCGCTGAACGAGCCGAAAAGCTACTGCGGGTTTTATTTCGATTGTCATTTGCACACCAGCGTTGAAGATGTCCGAAAAACAACAAAACTCGGCGACCGAACGGCAAACGGCGAATTTTATATCGTCAAGGTCAAGGTTTTCAGCGACGCGAAACGCGAGTCTCTGGGTTTGATCGGGACGCAGGCCAGGGTCTTTGACGAACAAAATCGCGAATTCCGGCGCGATCCGGAAGCCGAAAAGTTTTTGGGCGCGCAACCCGAATTTGAAAAGCGAATTGCGCCGACCGAAACTTTTACGAAACAGATCGTGTTTGACGTTCCGGCCGATGCCAAAAATCCGCGCCTCGATCTAAAGGACGGTTACCGAATTGACAACTACATCGAAGCGGTTTTGGTTGACGACGAAGACAGTCTTTGGCACAAGCGAAATTACTTCAAACTTGAGGAACAACCGCGAACCGTCAGCGTGAAGTAGGAAAAACCAAGGAGAAATTTATGCAGACACTCGGACTAAATAAACCTGCCGGCCAAAATAATTCCATCAACCAACCGAAAACCGGATTTTGGAAACGGCAATTTCAAGCACAATCAACCGAAGTGCAAAGAACATTCGATTGGATATTCGGCGTGTTTTTGCCGGTCATTTGCTTTGTTTTTGACCCGATAGTTTTCAAAGGAAATGCCTGGGGCACGGCTGTGCTCGGAAATTACAAGCCTTTTGCTTATCTTTTAAGTTTTGTGTCAATCATGGCAATGGCGGCGTGGCTGATTTGGGGCGCAAAACTCAAATGGCTCAGCGGATTTTTAGCCGGACTTTTTTTCCTGGGCGGAATCGTTTCGCTTGGTGTCGGCATAGTTTTGATCCCATTCAGTCTGCTCGGTTTAATTATCCTGGTCGGGATTTTGGGTTTTACGCCGCTACTTACTTCGATCGTTTTCCTGCGAAACGCCTTCCGCGCCATGCAAACTTCAAAGACGTTTTTGGAAAAAAGTGTTTTGATCTATGCGGTCGCTTTCGGTGTGCTTTTCAGCGCGATTCTCCCCTGGACGATCAATCACGAAATCAAAAAGTCACTGGCAAAAATCGAAAACGGCGATGCTCAAACTGTTTATCAGGAATCACAAAAACTAAAGTTTGTCGCGCCTCTGGTAAATTTCGATAATTTGGCGTTGATTTATCACAGGTCGGCGACGGACAAAAGAGAAACCGACAAGATGCAGGCAATTGCCGAAATTTACAAAGAAATGACCGGCGAAGATTTGGAAAATAAAGCAAGAATCTTGATGGATTAAAATTTATGAAAAACTTTGATGTCGTAATTATCGGAGCCGGGCTTGCCGGACTGCAATGTGCGAAACTACTCGGCAATCGCGGCGCAAAAGTTTTGCTTGTTGACCGCAAAACGGATCTGTCGAAAGGCGTTCACACGACCGGAATTTTTGTTCGGAAAACGCTCGAAGATTTTGATTTTCCTGCCGGAACTTTGGGAACGGAGATCAGAAATGTGACGCTTTATTCGCCAAAATTAAAGTCAATCAAGCTCACAAGCGACAAGGACGAGTTTCGCGTCGGCAAAATGGGTTTGATCTACGATGCTCTTTTGGAAGATGCGGTCGCGGACGGTGTTCGGTTTGCGCGGGCGACTTCGTATAAAGGCGCAGAGCTTGTGAACGGCGAAACCATCGTCAAGCTCGAAAAACGCGGTGAAGCGTACGAGGTCAAGACCAAAGTTCTGATCGGCGCGGACGGCGCCAATTCGCGGGTTGCCAAAGACTTGAAATTGGACGAAAACAAAGAATGGATCATCGGCTACGAAGAAGTTTTTCACGCTAAAAACACAAACCGCGAACCGCATCTGCATTGTTTTCTCGACGGCGAGCTCGCGCCGGGTTATCTGGCGTGGATTGCCGACGACGGCGAGGAAATCCACATTGGCGTCGGCGGCTACGCGGCAGATTTTAATCCGCGTGAAGCACTGAAGATCTTTAAGGTGAAGACAAAGGATCTTTTTGATCTGAAAGACGCAAACCTCACGGAAACACGCGGCGGACGAATTCCGGTCGGTGGAGTTTTGCGGCGGATTGCCAACGAAAACGGAATTTTGATCGGCGACGCGGCGGGCGCGGTTTCGCCTTTGACGGCGGGCGGACTTGATCCTGCCTTAAGGCTTTCGCGCTATGCGGCTGACATTGTTTGGGAAAGATTGCAATCGGATGACGCAAAAGTCTTATTAAATTATTCGGGCGAATTGTTTCGGGCGCGGTTTATTTCACGGCTCTGGATGCGGCGAATTATCAAAACTTTTACAAGTCAAAGACTTTTGGAACTAGGCTTTAGCATTTTGCGTGGAACGATCGGACAAAAATTTGTCAAACATGTCTTTTTCGGGCGCGGTTCGTTTCCCGATGTTGAAATTAAGAAATCAGCGGCGATCCGCTATCAAAAATCTGGAATTTGAAATTTGGAACCTGGAATTATTTTTATGAACGAACGAACAAAAACCGGTTTAGAAATTTTGCAGGCGGCAGTTTTACTTGGTGTTTTGGGCGACGTTTTGCTTCGCACGACGCCTTGGGGATTGAATGTGTTGCTGTTTATCGGCGCGTTGACGGCCGCGTTTGTGATGCTGATCTTGCGGCGCAAGCGTGAATTTTGGAATGCGCCGACAATCGCGTTGAATATTGCGCTGGTTTTCTTTGCGGCGATGTTTGTTTGGCGCGATTCGATGGAGTTGAAAACTTTTGACACGCTCGCGATCCTGACGATCTTGGCGATCTTGACTTTGCCGGCTTTGAAGATCAAAACACAGATCGCCGGCGTTTTTCATTATTTTATCGGCTTTGTCTGGTCGGGAATCAGCGCGGGATTCGGTCCGTTTTTTCTGCTGTTCGGCGATATCAAATGGAAAACGATTCCGCAGACGGGTTGGTCAAAACATCTGATCGCGGTTTTACGCGGACTCGCGATCGCGGTGCCGATCCTGCTGGTTTTCGGCGCATTGTTCGTTGCGGCAGACGCCGTTTTTCAGGGAATTGTCGAGCGGACCTTTAATATTCAGCCCGAAATTTTGGTCGCCCATTTCTTTTTTATCGGCTTTTTTTCGTGGATTATTGCCGGATATTTGCGCGGTTCGCTGATTAAAAATTTTTCAAATAATGCGGCGGAAACCCTTATTACGCCGATGATGGAAATCAAACCGCAGATATTGAGCATCACGGAAATCAAGGACGAAGAACCGCCGAAAGCCGAAGCAACGCCGAAAAAAGAAGAGAAAAAGTGGAGTTGGCAGAATTTCAATAATTCGGTTTTGCCGGCATCGTTGACGCTCGGCGCGATCGAGGTTTCGATCGTTTTGGGTTTGATAAACCTGCTTTTTCTAAGTTTTGTGATCGTCCAGATCCCGTATCTATTCGGCGGGTTTGAACTCGTCCAAAACACGCCCGATTTCAAATTGGCGGAATATGCGCGGCGCGGTTTCGGAGAGCTCGTCGCGGTTGCCGCACTCGTTTTGCCGATTCTGCTTGCTTCGCACTGGCTTTTGCGGAAGGATTCGCCCGCGAACGAAAAGATCTATCGCATTCTGGCGGGAATCCAGATCGCTCTGTTGTTTGTCATTATGGTTTCGGCGGCGCAGCGGTTGTTTATTTTGACGGGAAATCTGGGCTACGGTTTGACGACCGTGCGGTTTTATCCGATGGTCGTGATGATCTGGCTCGCGGTCGTTTTTATTTGGTTTGCGGCGACAATTTTACGCGGTGCGCGCCGGCAGTTTGCATGGGGCGCGTTGTGGTTGGCGATCTTCATTCTCGGCAGCTTGCATTTCGTAAATCCTGATGAATATATCGTCCGCACAAACATTCGGCTGATGGAGCAGGGACGGATGTTTGACGCGCGTTATAACTCGAATCTAAGTGATGATGCCGTTCAGGTTTTGCTCGAAAATTTACCGGCGATGAGTGATGAAAGACAATGCGCCGTCAAAAACAAACTCGCGCAGCGATTGAGAAAAGCGCAAACGGAAAACGATTTCCGCACCTGGAATTTTTCGCGTTGGAAAGCACGAAATGCACTGACGGCAAACGCGGAGAATTTCGATACGTCGAATTGTCCGGATTATAGAAATTCTGCCGGGGATTTTTGATTGGAAGAGAAAAAATCCTTGCTTTCTAAACCCGACATCTTTTAAGATGAAGGCGTAAGTTGTGCGGATTTTTACCGATAGTCTTTCTAACTTCTAAAATTCTATATTAAATCAAAATGCTTGACGAATTTTCAAAAAAACGTGATTTTGTCCGCGAATATCTGTCGTATTTACAGGTCGAAAAAGGTTTGGCGAAAAATTCGCTCGAAGGTTATGAGCGCGATTTGCGGAAACTGACAAATTGGACAGCGAAAAACAATTTAGATCTTCTGGCATTGACGCGAAGGGATTTGCGCGAATGGCTGATTGACCTGGCGGGCGAGAATTTGTCGGAAAACTCGAAGCGGCGAATGGTGAGCGCACTTCGCGGATTTTATAAATTTCTGATGTTTGACGGACACATCAAAAAAAATCCGGCGGAAGATCTCGCCGCGCCGCAGAAAGGTTTTTATCTGCCGAAGTTTTTGAATCAGGCGGACATCGAAATCCTTTTGCAGGTTCCGGATGTCTCAAACGAAACGGGACTGCGCGATCGTGCGATCCTCGAATTGATGTATGCCTGCGGTCTGCGCGTTTCGGAAGCGGTTGATCTGCGGATCCCGGATGTCGAACTCGATGCGGGAATCTTGACCTGCAAGGGAAAGGGTAGCAAAACGCGGAAAATTCCGATCGGCACAAGCGCGGTCGAATGGCTCAAAAGCTATCTGGTTTTGCGCCGCCGAAGGGAGAATTTTGAAGTCCAGAATTTGTTTGTGACGCCCGCAGGCAGACCGATCAATCGGCAAATAATTTTTCTTTTCATCAAAGACTATGCTGAAAAAGCAGGTTTGCCGGATGTTTCGCCGCACACTTTGCGGCATTCCTTTGCAACACACCTTGTGCAAAACAGCGCGGATATTCGCTCTGTCCAACAAATGCTCGGCCACGCCGACATTTCGACCACTCAGATCTACACGCACATAACGGATGCTCACTTGCGGAAAACCTACGAAAAATTTCATCCGCGCGCAAAGACAAACCCCGGCATCAAAGGAAATGAGTAAAACAAATCCGACTCGACTTGCAAGTTAGGGAAAGTTTCGCTAATATAGCACTTTTGCTAAGTGACTTAAAAAGTCGTCAGTAGCAATCAAGAAGATTATTTGCATGGGTGGTCGAGCGGTCAAAGGCAACGGGCTGTAAACCCGTCGGATTAATTTCCTACGTAGGTTCAAATCCTACCCCATGCACCAGATTTTTGAAGGATGAGGGATGAAGGATGAGGGATGAATAAGATTTTGGTTTTAATTCATCCTTCATCCTTCATCCTTCATCCCTCAAGTTGCGGGAGTAGCTCAGTTGGTAGAGCGTCAGCCTTCCAAGCTGAATGTCGCGAGTTCGAGTCTCGTCTCCCGCTCCAAATTTTGAACAATAGTATTGGTTACAAATAATATATGCGACCAAGCCCGAGTAGCTCAGGGGTAGAGCGCTTCCTTGGTAAGGAAGAGGTCACGAGTTCAAATCTCGTCTTGGGCTCCACGAAATTTTTAATAATTTTTTTAGTTCGACTGGAGAAATAGATAATAAAATGAGTAAAGAGAAATTTGACAGAAGCAAGCCGCACGTGAACATCGGAACGATCGGCCACGTTGACCACGGGAAAACGACCTTAACGGCGGCGATCACGAAAGTGATGTCGAAGCATAATCCGAAGATGACGTTTCGCTCG
>JANLTD010001231.1:0-4777 GCA_031362765.1 Acidobacteriota bacterium
CGCTGCTTAGTAAAAAAATCCGCGTAAACCCGTTTCCTGCTTTTGACACTTTTCACCAATAATTTTGAGTTTGCAAAAAATTTTTAAGTGCATCAATATTTAACTTCTGATTCGCTTTAGAACGATTTTAATACAGTTAGAACGATTTTAATTCAGTTTGGTAAAGGCTACCGCTGTCGGCGTTCGTAGCGGTTTTCGGCTTGGGCAAATCGTTCGAGTTCGCGGTTGAATTTTCCTTCTTCATTAAAAAGCGGAAAAAGTTGAGTATTTGGTGCAAGAAATGCGGCGCGCAGTTCGACGGGACGCGAACCGGCGCGATTGATAATTCTAACCTTTGAACCGCGCACTTCTTCGATCCACGAGGCAAATTCTTCGGCGTTCCCGATCGTTGCCGAAAGCAGCAAAAGCCGGATTCGCGGCGGGCTGAGGATGATCGCTTCTTCCCAGACGTGGCCGCGTTCTTCGTCCGCCAGATAATGCGCTTCGTCAAGAATGACAAAATCGGTCCCGACCTGTTCGCCGCTGCGAAGCGCGTCAAATAATTGATTGCGGTAGATTTCGGTTGTTCCGACGATCAGCGGCGCACTCCAATTTTCTTTGCGGTCGCCCGTTAAAATCCCGACATTTTCAAAGCCGAATTCCGCGCCGAATTCCTGATATTTTGAATTGGTCAGCGCCTTGAGCGGCGTGGTGTACCACGCGCGTTTTCCTTGTTCGAGCAGTCTTCTGATTTCTTCACGTGCGATCCAGGTTTTGCCGCTACCGGTCGGCGCAGTCACCAGAACATCCTCATTTTCAATCGCTTGCAAGGCTTCGATCTGAAAATCGTCGGGCACGAGCGGCGTTGGTTCAGGCGTCCCGATGCCGCCGAGAAGATTTTCAAGCGCGCGTTTTTGCGCGACATTTAATTCAGCCGGACGCGCGTCATTGAAACTTTTGTCTGCAAGTTCTCGTTTGAAATTTCGTTCCTTGTAGCGGTTGATATTTGAACCGATTCTTTCCCGATTGTTTCGTTTGCCTTTATTTTCGTTACGCGAGCGAGCCATTGTAAGCCAATCTTAAAGGTTTTGCGCGGGAAAGTCTATTGCTTTCAATTGCCGCCGAAAAGTGATAAAATATCAAAATGTTTCGCAACCGATCTGTTCGGACGGGCATCTATTATTAAAGGCAAGTTTTTATCGCTGGTTTTTAAAAATTATATATATTTGGTATTAAAGTTATGCAAGAGCAGGAATTATTTCAAAGTTACGAAGTCAAAAACTGGAATTTCAGCAAGCGAATTTATAAGATTCTGGCGTTTTCTGCCGTTTTTAACATTCTCGCGCTGTTGATTGTCGGACAGACAAATCTTTTGACGAAAAAAGGCTGTGACAGCCCGCTCGTCGGAAAAGTCTGTCAGGTGATTGATACGCTTTATGTCAGCGGGACGATCCTTTCTACCGACAGCGAATATGTCACCGAGCCCTACAACCCGACCGAGTTAACCGAGAACGACGAAATTACGTTTGTTAATGTCGCCGATAAACTCTATTATCCGGAAGGTTATTTCGCGTTATCAAATCCGGAGCTCGCACAGTTGAATCCTGACGGAAGCTTTCCGACTAGTACCGATGGATTTACGGATATTCCGGGCATTCCGAATCCGACAAGCGGCGGCGGCGGTTTAATTAATCAAAAGCAAGAGCTGCCGCCGGCAAATTCCGGAGGGATCATCGGCGGCATTCCGGATTCACCGTACAGCACCGTCAACGGCAATAACCCGACAACTAATTTTAAGAAATATCCAAAAACCAAACAACCCAAAAATCCGACGATATCCAATAAATCGCCGAACGAACTGCCGAAGTTTGATAAAAACACAACTGCAAATACAGATAACACTGACAAGGAAACCAAAGACCAAACACCTGTCAAAAACGAAACTGTTCCGGGAGTTGTCATCAACAAAGTACCGTTGAAAAAGCTCGCCGCTGATTTCAAAGCCAAAGTCGAGAAAAAAGAAGTTGATCTCAGCCAGAACTTCACGGTCGTTGCCGACGGCGTTTTGACCAAAGAAGGTAAACTTGACGTAACAATTGATAAGAAAACCAAACAGCCGAAATCGCGGATACTGAAAACCGAAGGTAACGAGCAAATGATCGAAGTCGCCAAGCAAGCGATTGCGGCGATCGGCGACAGCGGTTGGCTCGGCTATCTGCAGGCGCAAGGTATCGAAAAGATCAATTTTACGGTCGTTCAGGACAATGACAATTTGCAGGTCATCATTACTTCGGATCTTGCGACGCCTGAAAGGGCAAATACGGTTTCGAGCGGTTTAGGCGGTTTGATCAGCGCGGCTTTATTATTAGACAAAAACGGTATCAAAAAATTGGGCGAAGACGAAAAAGTTTTGCTCAGCAATGCCAAAGCGGCAATTAATCCGGAAAACACAAAACAGTTTGTGCTAAATTTTGTTCTTCCGAAAGCGACGGCTCAGGAAATGATCACGCGCAAATTAAACGAACCCGAAAAACCGGAAGACACCAAAGCGCAAAGCACCGCACCGGTGACGGTCAGCAACAAAACAGCAGTTAAATGAACAACCGCAAAAACCACAATTCGATAGTTTTTCTGACGACACTGAGCGTTTACCTAGGCTTGGTGCTCGCGGGCGGTGCGATGCCGACGGTTTTGGCGCAGGCGGCAACGACGCGCGGTTTTGATATCAAGAACGAGATCGTTGTTGAGGACGATTTAGATAAAAAGCCTGATGATGAAAATTGTCTGGAATCAGCAGGTAGGTCCGACGAAGCCGATAGTCAGTTCATCGAACAATATGCCAAAACTATATTGGCTTTAGTAAGATTATCTGAAATTGATGGTTTAACGACCAATGCTTCATTTGGATTTGAGGAAAATGATGCATTACTCAACCAATTATTTCCGACATTGCGAAAAGACCTGGCAATCAACGGTTTTACTTATTCGCTGAACAAGAGTGGTTTTTCCGGTGGATTTGATCTTAAATCAAGATTTGATAATGATATTTCTCCGTTCGGCCATTCGTATGTTTCAAGTTTGAATTCCCTGCGTTTTGAATCGCAAAACAAACCGGCAAACATAATCTTAAAAAACACCGAAATCACATTTGAAAACAACCAGGTTTTCATCGTCACCCGCCTGCCTCGCGGTTCAATAGACGCTTTGCTCGCCGAAAAAGACGCACAATAATGCGGCGAGCGGAAGCGAAAAATTTCCAAAAGTTATTTGAAAATCTTAAATGTCGCCAACGGCGACGAACAATATAGCCCAGCGAGAATCGCTGGGAATGAAGCAAATTTACGTCGCTCGCTGAAAGTGAGCAACATCGGCGGTTGATTTGTTCGACACTCGTCAAGCGTCGGAATCTTGTTATCGAATTCGTAGGGTTTCACCCTACGCTATATTGTTAGTCATCTTCGATGACAAAAAGATTTTCTGATGATTTTCTTGTCCTTCCAACCAGACAACTCGCCTAAACCTTAATAATTTTTTAGTTCGGAGTTGCGCCTTAAGGCGCGATATTGCAATCTAGTTAATCGCTTTTAAAAGCGTAACTTCGGAACCTCATTGGAGAAAATAATATGGCAGTTAATAGTTTTGCAGACAAAATAGTTAAAAAGATATTCGGCAGCAGCAGCGACATTTTTTTGAAAAAGGTCAAACCGACGGTTGATCAAATCAACGCGCTCGAACCTTTGATGCAGCGGCTTTCGGACGATGAATTAAAGGCGAAAACCGAAGAATTCAAGGCGCGGATCCAGAACGAGCTAAACGAAATTACAAACAAGGAAGAACGCCGCAAACGCGAACAGGAAGTTTTGCACGAGCTTTTGCCCGAGGCGTTTGCCGCAGTGCGTGAAGCGTCCGTTCGGGTCACGGGAATGCGTCATTTCGATGTCCAGCTGATCGGCGGCATCGCGCTTCATCAAGGCAGGATCGCCGAGATGCGCACGGGTGAAGGTAAAACATTGGTTTCGACCTTGCCCGCATACTTAAATGGTCTGACCGATCGCGGCGTTAATATCGTCACAGTCAATGATTATCTTGCTTTACGCGATTCGGAATGGATGGGCAAGATTCACGAATTTTTGGGCTTGTCGGTCGGCTGTATCCAAAACGATATGGACGATTACGAACGCAAAGAAGCCTACGCCTCAGACATTACCTACGGCACGAACAACGAATTCGGGTTCGATTATCTGCGCGACAATATGAAGTTTGACGTTGAATCTCTGGTTCAGCGCGATCATTATTTTGCGATCATTGACGAAGTTGACTCGATCCTGATTGACGAAGCGCGGACACCGCTTATTATTTCAGGCGCGTCGGACGAAGCGACCGACAAATATTTCACCGCCAACGAGATCATTCCGCATTTCGAACGCGGACATAAAGACGAAGAAACCAAAGTCACGACCGGCGATTATCTACTCGACGAGAAAAATCACTCGTCGGTTTTGACCGAAGCGGGCGTCACGAAAGCCGAAAAACTTCTCGGCGTTTCCAATCTCTATGACCCCGCGAATATGGAAATGCTGCACTGTGTCGAGCAGTCGCTCAAAGCACACACTCTGTATAAAAAAGATCATCATTACGTCGTGCAGGAAGGCGAAGTCATTATCGTTGACGATTTTACGGGAAGATTGATGGCGGGCAGACGCTGGTCGGACGGACTTCATCAAGCGGTCGAAGCCAAAGAAGGCGTCAAGATCGAACGCGAAAACCAAACTCTCGCGACGATCACTTTGCAGAATTA
>JANLTD010001250.1:0-4414 GCA_031362765.1 Acidobacteriota bacterium
GAAAAACGGACGGAATTTTTTTCCGAAGAACGGGTCAGTGTCGGCACCGACGAAAGCAATGATATACAAATTCACTCGGCTTCGGTCGAAGACCGCGAAACCTGGTTTGAACTTGAACTCAGCGAAGGCGATTACCGGATCGTTAATCTCAATAAATCGCTGAAATTGTCTTATAACGAAGGGCAGCCAGTGCGCCGCTACATCGCCATCAAAGACGGCGATAAAATATCGGTGGATTCGACCGATATTGTTTTTTCATTTTTTTCCCTCGCCTCAAAATCTTCGCTGATCACAACCAACCGCGAAACACACGTTGCCCAATTTATCGAAGCCGCCGCGCTTGAATCGGCGTTTTCGCCAAAACGCGACGATGCCAAAGCCTTTTTGCGTGAATTCGTCCGCGAGCTTTCGCGCGAGATCAGTTTGACAACCAAATTAATGATTCTGGTTTTGGCGGTCGCTTTTATCGGCGGCATTCTTTATCTCGGATTTTCCTATAATCGTGAATTGAAACAAACCCGGCAGCAAACCGAACAACAAAACGAAATTGTCCGCAAGCTCGAAGAAAAACTTTCGCAGACCAACGATCAGATCGGACAAATTGATAAAAGCAACAAAAAGGTTGTTGAAATTTTTTCGCTTGCGCCGCGGCTTCGTTCTGATTACGGCAACGGTGTTTGTCTGATTGTCGGCGTTTACGATCTGGTCAGTAAATCCAACGGCAAAACGCTGCGTTATCCGGATCCGCAAACAGCCCAGCCCGATCCATATGAACCGATGCCGCCGGAAGACAAGGTTCTCCAACTTCCGCAACAACCCGGATTAACGACCGAAGGCAGCGGAACGCCGATCGAATATGATTTTATCGGCACCGGTTTTCACGTCGGCGGCGGTTATATCATCACCAACCGGCACGTTTTGCAGCCTTGGGCTGAAGATGATCTGGTTAAACAAATGATGCGCGATTCTAACGGCCGCGCACGGGTTAAACGGCTTGTCATTTATTTTCCGAATATCCCGCAGCCGTTTCCTTTGAAGGTCAGACAAACGGGCGGACGCGAAGATCTGGCGATCGCTTCGATTGACCCTGCACTTGTTTCGGCAGAAATTCCGGTTTTGCCGCTCGATCCGGGTTCGGATGCGGTCGCGGTCGGAAAGACGGTCGTTTCGATGGGTTATCCGAATGGCCCGGACCGGCTTTTGGCAATGGTTGACGATGCCGAAGCAAAAGCCATCAATGCGCGGTTCGGTAATTCGCGGCAGGCTTTGATAACCTTTTTGGCACAAAACCGCAAAATTGTTCCGCTGACGACCCAGGGCACGATCACCGATCTTGACCAACGCCGTGTCGTCCACGACGCGAAAACGGCCGAAGGTGGTTCGGGTGCGCCGCTTTTCGGTCAAACGGGAAAAGTCATCGGTGTAAATTTCGGTGTTTTCACCGAGAGTAACGCTGCCAATATGGCAATTCCGATTCGGTTTGCGATCGAACTCTTAAAACTAACCGATTGGAAATCGCCCGAAGAGTTGCTTCTTGAATCAGAGAATAAAGAGGCAACTCCCGCCGAGAACTCGAATTCGTCATCGGCTGTAAAATGAGTTGCAGGTTCCAGGTGCCAGGTTGGATTACTTTTTTTGCTTTGAAGCCTAAAACTTGGAACTTGGAACCTCGAACTTGGAACTTGGAACTTGGAACTTGGAACTTGGAACTAAGGAAAGAATGGAAAGTCTTGTTTTTTCAAATATGCTACATCGTCCGGCGCGGACTGTCGTCAGCGTTCTGGGCATTGCCGTCGGTGTTTTGCTGATTGTTTTCACGATCGGTCTGTCAAACGGGACGATGCGCGAACGCGGCAAACGCGAGGCAAACGTCGGCGCGGAAATCTTCTTTCGGGCCGGCGGTTCGATCGGTATGAGCGGTTCGGAATCGTTCAGTATGCCTGTTTCGATGAGAACTCAAATAGAAAAATCCGAGGGTGTGCAAACCGCAGTTCCAATCGGGCAAACTTCGGTCAAGGCCGCTGATACAAATCTCGGGAACCGTTTGATTGAAGGAGTAATTTTTGAAGAATACTCATCAATCGCCGGGTTGAAAATAATCGAAGGCGTGAAATTTGGCGAAACGGCGGACGAAGCGATCATTGATACGGGATTTCAAAGGCAGAAAACATTCAAGATCGGCGATACGATCGAGATCTGGGAAAAACCATTTAAGATCGTCGGGACATACGAACCGGCGGCGGGCGGGCGCGTCAAGATCCCGCTCGCCTTGATGCAAAAACAACTCGGCAGCGAAAACAAAGTATCGGCTTTTCTGGTCAAAATCAAACCGGGATTCAAACCCGAAGAGGTTGCCGAAAAACTCCAGAACGTCTTTCCGAATAATCAGATCCTGCTCACTTCACAGCTTGAAGAACTTTATATGCAGGGAATTCCCGCGCTCAATGTCTTTCTGAACGTAATAATCGGAGTCGCGGCAGTAATTTCCGCACTCGTTATACTTTTGACGATGTACACGACCGTCACCGAACGAACACGGCAGATCGGCATTATGAAATCGCTCGGAATGAGCAATCGGCAAATCTCCTGGACGATCACCCAAGAAGCCCTGCTAATTACCTTTTTAGGGATCGTCAGCGGAATTTTGCTGACCGTCATTGTGCGTTTCGGCCTGACACGAATCACAACCCTCGAAGTTGAAATAGACCCGATCGTACTGGTAATCACAACGATTGTCGGACTGATCGGCGGCGTTCTCGGCGCGCTTTATCCGGCACTCAAAGCCGCCCGGCTCGACGCGGTCGAGGCTCTCAGCTACGAATAAGAAAGAAGGGGAGAAGAGGAGAAGAGGAGACGGGGAGAAAAAGAGATTTTGTTTCGGAAACTGTAATGTGAAATTTGCTCTTTCAAATTACAAACTTAAAATCTCCCCTTCTCCTCTTCTCCCCTTCTCCCTTTCTCCTCTTCTACGGTGTCGGCAAAGCCGGCATTTGGTCTTTACTGAAACGCGGCAGCAATTCGTCGCGCATTGCCAGAACATAAACCGCCGAAGCGATCACGATCGCCGATTTTTTGACATCGTCTTCGATCACTCGTTCATAGGTATCAAGGTTTGTGTGCCAGGTGTGTGTGCCGTATTCGATCGGGTCTTGCGCAACGCCGATGCCCGGAAGTCCCGCTTGATTAAATGAAGTGTTGTCTGAACCGCCAAGTCCGCGGCTTTTCGAATTAATAACGCCTATAAAACCTAAATCGGAATAGGGCGCGAGAGCTTCGCGCAAAATGGTCGCGGCTTCCGGCGGACCGAAAATTGACATTCCGCGCGCCTTTCCGGTTCCCGAATCAATATTGAAATAACCGCCGAATTTCTCGAACCCCGGAATCGGTGTTTCAAATGAACCGAAATGCTGTTTGACGTATGCCTGCGAACCGAGCAGTCCTTGTTCTTCGCCCGACCAAAGTGCAACGCGAATCGTCCGCCGCGGTTTGACACCGATCGTTTTCAAAATGCGGGCAGCTTCCATCATGATCGCGCAGCCGATCGCATTGTCGGTCGCGCCCGTTGCCGAATGCCACGAATCAAGGTGTCCGCCGAGCATTATCACTTCATCCTTTTTATCTGTTCCGGTGATTTCACCGACTGTGTTATACGAAGTCGTCCCTTCAGGTATGATCCGGTTTTTAATATCGAATTCGAGCGAAACCGATGTTCCGTCAGCCATTATCCGCGAAATGCGTCCGAAATCTTCATTTCGCAAAATCACTGTCGGCACGTTTTTTGTAATATCAAAACTGCGGTTATTGAATGCGCGGATCTGTCCGTGTTCACGTCCGGCATCGTTGATTCTGACTGCGGCTTTGTTGTCAACGAGGAATTTATCGAGCTGTTCGGAAACCTGTTGACCGGTCAAAGTTCCGGGTTTTGGAGTCGGTTGCGGCGGAAACTGAAATCCCGGCTGCGGATTGTTCGGGTCGAAACGCTTTTTCAAATCTTCGTCGTTAAGACGCTTCGGCGCGGGCGTGATATTGACCGGAATGACGGCAGGTTTACCGACCAAAACCATTTTGTCTTTGACTTTAAGCTTGATGCTGTTGAAATAGGCGGTTAATTCTTCTTGTGTCGGAAATTGAACCGCGTTCGGATTTGTTTGGGTCGGTGCGGGCGTGGTCGGAATGATCAGTTGAAACGTCTGCGCTTTAACGGCTTTTTTCGTTCCCGCTGTCCACGACAAAACCTCAAAAACGAGCGAATCCTGAACTGGCGCGGTGATAAAACCCGAAGCGCGTTCATTGACCCAACCCGGATGCCCGAAATCCCACGGTTCGAGCTGAGCATTTTCAAATCCCCACGTCGTCATTTGCGTAACAGCCCAATTCCCGGCTGCTTTCAAGCTCGGTGTGCCGGTCAGGCGCG
>JANLTD010001298.1:0-7710 GCA_031362765.1 Acidobacteriota bacterium
CCAACGAAAATCACAATTTATCGTTAAATAATGAGGTAAAAAAATCGTTTGAGCCGAGTGCGATTTTTAAGAGTTGTTGGATTGACTATAATATTACCGAAGGCGGCACTAAGGGAATGCGGATCCATGTAAATTTTGAAGTTACCGGACTCAAAGGTATTGATTCAAAACTGGTGGCCCACGTTCAGACGGAAAATGGGGATTTCTTAACCAATGACAGTGCGTCATATTCAAATGACAGCGGTCAACTGGAAACTTCATTTGAAATGAATCCCGGTTATCCGACGACGGTTTATAAAGATGCACAGATGTTCCTGCCGTATAGCGAAATCAATGTGCGGAAAGGCGTTTGGACTTTGAAACTTGATATTGACTTAAGCTATCAAAACGGCGATTTGATCCAGCACCTGACATATAAAGAATTTGATTTTACCCAGACCGTCGGTGATGATCCGGACGACACGGGAGACATCAGCGCGACCGTCAACAGAGTCTGGATTGACCAAAATGTTTGGGAAAACGGCCGAAAAGGAATGCGGATTCACGTTGATTTCGAGGTGACCGGACTGAAAGGCGTTGATTCAATGATCACTGCCCGCGTCCAAAAAGAAAACGGCGATTATTTGACCAGCAGCAGTTCTTTTTCCAACAGTGACGGACAACTGCAAATTTCATTTGATATGAAGCCCGGTTATTCACCGGCGGTTTACGAGGATGCCGTAATGTTCCTTCCGTATAACGAGATGCTTTTGCGGAAAGGGTTTTGGAGCTTAAAACTCGACATTGACCTCAACTATGAAAACGGCGATTTAATAGATCATCTTGAATATCACGAGTTTGACCTTACAAAGCGGTAATATTCAGCCAAAAATAAAAAGCGAGGGAATCATTATTGAATCCCTCGCTTTTTTTGTGAAAATGGTGCGGACGAATGGAATCGAACCATCACGGGATTGCTCCCACAGGCTTCTGAGACCTGCGCGTCTACCAGTTCCGCCACGTCCGCACGTCGCAAAAGGCAAACGTAAGAATACAATTTGTCGCGTGAAAGTTCAAACCGTCTTTTGCTATGATAAAAGAGATGACGGAAAATTTGGGAGATCGGCTTGCAAAAGTTAAAGAACAAATAAGGCTTACGGCGGAAAAGGCGAATCGCAACGCGGACGAGATAAAGCTCGTCGCGGTCAGCAAGACGCACGGAGCGGAAACTGTCAAAGAGGCGATCAAAGCCGGTGCGTGCGTTTTCGGCGAAAATAAAATTCAGGAAGCCGAAGCGAAGATCTTAGACGTCGGGCGCGAGAAAGCCGAATGGCATCTGATCGGTCATCTACAATCAAACAAGGCGCGCAAAGCCGTTAAACTTTTTGACGTCATTCATTCGATAGATTCCCTCGAACTTGCCGAAAGATTGGAGCGTATCTGTATTGAAGAAGATCGGCCGGAGTTAAAGGTATTTGTGCAAATAGACCTGGCACGCGAAACGACGAAAAACGGCATCGAAGAAAAAGATATGCCGGCGTTGGTTGAATTTTTGCGCGGTGCAAAACATCTCAAGTTTGACGGTTTGATGATCGTGCCGCCATTTTTCGAAAACGTTGAAATGGTTCGTCCGTTTTATCGGAGGCTTCGGGAACTGCGGGATGAACTTGTGCCGAACGGCGAGCTTTCGATGGGAATGAGCCACGATTTTGCCATTGCGATCGAAGAAGGCGCGACGGTGATCCGCGTCGGGACGGCGATTTTCGGCGAAAGATTTTATAAAACGAGTTAATTTTATGCTTTTAGAATTATTTTATCCGGTTATTTTGGGTTTTATTGCGTTTGTGATGATGGTCATCATTGTTTTGATGATCGTGCGGATAATTTTTAATTATACCGACCCGAATCCTTTCGGCAAGATCGGCAGAATTTCCTATCGTCTTAAAAAATCTACCGACCGAATTGTTTATCCGTCGGCGAGTTTACTCGCACGGATGCGAATGGATACGCGCATCGCGCCGCTGCTGACGATTTTTGCAGCGGTTGTCATCGGTTATTTCACGTTGGGGCTTTTTGAAAATGTACTGAGGACGATTGACGGCGTTACAGTTGGCATCGTCCAGCGAAGCATCACGCGAATTGTCGGTTGGCTGCTTTACGGATTTTTGGGCATTTATTCGCTTTTGATCGTCATTCGTATCGTCTTTTCGTGGGTGATGGATCCGTCAAACCGGATTTTGCGTTTTCTGGTTCGAATCACTGACCCGATCTTAATGCCATTTCGGCGGTTGATACCGCCGATCGGGATGCTTGATATTTCGGCGATCGTTGTTTTACTTTTATTTAGTTTTTTGCAAACGGCAGTTCGTGCGGTCTTTTTGAGCCAGTGATAAATTTCAGCGAAAAAAACGACTCAATTGTTTTCAATGTTCGGGTCGTGCCGCGTGCCTCGAAAAGCGAGATCGTCGGCGAACACGATTTCGCGTTAAAAGTTCGGATCGCTTCACCGCCCGTTGACGGCGCGGCAAACGCTGAATTAATTAAACTTCTTGCAAAAACCTTCGGCGTATCGAAAGCACAGGTAGAAATTCTGGCCGGGCAAACTTCAAAAACCAAGCAAATAAAAATCATTGATCTGGCGGCCGAAAAATTCTTACAAGTCGTCGGTTTGAAATAGGTTCAGAGGGCGTGATATATTCAAACTTTTCAACTTAAATCAATTAAACAAAGGTAAAGTTTCAAATGTCTGGACATTCCAAGTGGCACACAATTAAACATAAAAAAGGCGCGTTGGACGCTAAACGCGGTAAGATCTTTACAAAACTTATCAAAGAAATCACGGTTGCCGCGCGGGTCGGCGGCAGCGGCGACGTTGATCAGAATGCGCGGCTGCGCAAGGTCGTCACCGACGCAAAAGGTATGAATATGCCGAACGACACGATTGACCGCGCGATCAAGCGCGGCACGGGCGAACTCGAAGGCGTCAATTACGATGAGATCACGTACGAAGGCTACGGAATCGGCGGTGTCGCGGTTTTGGTCGAAACAATGACCGACAACCGGAATCGAACAGTCGCCGAAATTCGGCATATTTTCTCGAAAAACGGTGGAAATATGGGCGAAGCCGGTTCGGTCGCGTGGATGTTCGACAAAAAAGGTTTGATCGTCGTCGATAAAGAATCGAAATCGGAAGACGAACTTTTTGAGATCGTCACGGAAGCCGGCGCTGACGATATGCAATCGGAAGGCGACGTTTTCGAGATCTATACCGCGCCGGAACATTTCGACGCTGTCCATGACGCGATCAAAGCCGCCGGAATCGAACCGCAAGCCGCCGAAATTTCGATGATCCCGCAAAATTATATTGCATTAACCGGCGATGATGCCAGAAAAATGCTCAAACTTTACGAAGCGATCGACGACAACGACGATGTGCAGAAAGTCTATGCAAACTTTGATATTGACGAATCCGAAATGGAATAATTTTGAATAGGAAAAATTAGGAAAGAAAACCTCAAAAATGAGTCCCCTCCGATAACTCATTTTTTACGCCATTAAAAATTGACCTTTCGATTCTTCCGAATATTTTCTTTGAGAGACCACTGCCAAAATAGAATAATAGGCGGAAATTAGTCCGGTCAAACTCGAAAATAACAAATTATTGGCATCAAACAAGGCGTTTTTACTTCCTTTGGTATTGAATTTTAAGATTCTCACAATGTTCACCGATAAACATCTCAGATTTGCCCACATCTGATGCTTTGTTTGTCCTCGTTATCTGTTTTTCGCGTTCGGATGATGGTAGCCTAACTGGAAGATCGTCGCTTCCACATTGTTTCTTATTTGGAGAATTTCTTTCGGCGTTTCGGCGATCTTTTTTCTTAACTTGCTATTATCAACATCTTTTTTCCGTGAAATATCGTAACCCCGTTTCCGTTCTGATCCGCCGCCTGACCTCTCCTTTTTTCGTTTTTATCTCGGTTGTTTCTACTTCTTGATTGCTGATCGTGCCGCGCACGGTCAGTTTCCCGTCCGTTGTTTCAAGTTCGTATCTGCCCGTTCCTCCGTGCATTGCGTGCAGGTGCAGTTCGATTTTCCTGGCTTCGCAATACTTTTGATTTTCCTCGCTGTGATACGCGCCGTCAACGTGCGCCGCTTCCACTCTTTCCGTGAATACTGCTTCCGCTTTGGTGATTCCTATAACCAAAAAATCAACGTCCGCCGCGTTTCGATTTTTTAGCAACGGTTGAAATGTCCTGATAAACTTTTTCGGACAAACATCACGTAACTTCCATAGCTTGAATTTTATTACAACCCAAAGTCGAATTAAATATTTTTCACCATTTCCATCACAGCATTTAAGTCAATCTCGTTAATATTTTCAACTTTCGCGCAGATTTCAATCAGCAATGTATCCTGCGCGTTGCCTTTTTGTCTGGCGATTGCGTAAGGCAGATCTTCGCGGAAGGTGACCATTGAATATTTGGAAAAATAATCGGGAAATGTTTGTTCGAGTTTGGTTTCGAGTTCGCGTTTGCGCTGGAAAATCGGATCGGCGACCGCGCCGCGCATTTCGTAGAAATTTTCTTCCGCCATCTCGGCGATCGCGTCAGCATTTGGTTTCCTGATTTCGGTGAATTCGTCGAAAACCTTTTTCCAGTCGGTACCATGATCTGAAATCAGTTGATTTAAGATGCGGCAATCTTCAAATGAAGCATTCATACCTTGCCCGTAAAAAGGAACGACAGCGTGCGCCGAATCGCCGAGAAGCAAGGCTTTGCCGCCGGAGTTCCATGGGAAACATTTAATTGTGCCGAGGTTTCCGGTCGGATTCGTGAAAAAATCTTCCAAAAGTGTCGGCATCAGCGGAATCGCGTCGGCGAAGTTGGTTTGGAAGAAGCTCATTAGCGATCTTTCGATTTGGTTTTTGGTTTTTGGTCTTTGGTTTTTGGGAAAGCTCTCCGCGTCTCCGCGTCTCTGCGTCTCCGTGTCGTTGATGATCTCTTCAAAACTATTCTCACCCTTGTGCGCCAAAAACAATGTGCAGGTAAAACTGCCGTCAAAATTCGGCAGCGCGATCATCATAAACGAACGCCGCGCCCAGATGTGCAGTGCGTTTTTCTCCATTTGAAACAGGTCAAAACCATCCGCGGCCGCGGGTGGGTGAACGTTGCCGCTTATTTTTTGCGAATTAAACAGGTCGCTACCGCTCGCTGTTCTGACAGGCGGAATATGCAATTCTTTATAGCCGTGTTCGAGCCATTTTTGCGAAAAATCAAATCGCGGAACTCCGCCGTGAAGCATCGCGTTGCGAACGGCGGAACCGGCGCCGTCGGTCGCAATCAATGTATCTCCTTTCACAATTTTGCCCGATTCAAATTTAGCGTCACCGCTCGCGCAATCGAAACGAGCACATTTTTCGTTGAAAAAAAATCTCACGCCGTCGTGTTTTTCGGCTTCGTTCATCAGCGCGATGTTCAGACCGGCGCGTGAAACCGAATTGATATATTCGCCTTGTCTGCCCGAATACGGCAGAAGTTTTTTCTCGCCGTCAACGGCGTGAACCATTCGCCCGAACATCGGCACGGCTTCCGCGAGCATATATTCATCCAATCCGACTTCCTTAAGTGCCGCGATGCCGCGATTTGATAACGCGAGATTGATCGAACGTCCGGCCGACATTTCTTCTTCGCGCATATCGTCGCGCGCTTCGTAAACGTCTGCTTTGATGCCTTGTTTAGCCAGATAAATTGCAAGCAGTGAGCCCGAAAGTCCCGCGCCGATGATGATTACTTTTTGTTTATTCATAGCTTCAATTGAATGTAGTTACACATAGCCCAAAATGTCATAAATTTCAGATAAAGGCGCAAGCGGAAAAAAATCGGATTTAACGCACCACGGACATTTTTCGTTGATGTCTTGAGAGTAAATATAAGACTGTAAAAGATTTGGATCAGCATTTACTCTTTGCTCTATGATTTCAAGCGCTTCTTCAAATTCAAAAACCTGGTTTGCCATTCGATATTCTCGCCAAACTTTTTCTGCTTTATTCAAATCAGCTAACGGCAAAAGCTGTTTGAAATGATCAAAATATTTCTTTTCAACAATTTCGCTTCGGATTATCTGATATATTACTCCCAATAGTTTTCCTAAAAGGTCTTCAACCGAAACAATTTTCCAGCACATTTCGACGATTTCAATAAACGACGATCTTTTCGATAGATTTGCCGTTTGCGGAGTGAAAATATCAATCCTTAGTTTGTTTTCCTTATCAACAAGCATCATCAAAATTTTGCCTTTTTCACGATCTGGATGAAAATGCCGAATAAGGAAATCGTTACTTAGCGAAGGAAGAAGAGCCGATAAATCGTTGACGACAATATCAATATCATTTAATTTATTTTTTATTTGTCTGTTATTACCAAGCAAATGACAGCCGGTCGCTAAACTGCCCGTGATAATAATTTCTTTTGTTAAATGCCGATGCAATTTCAAAAGAGAGCTTTGGCAGCGAACGGCATCTTCATTTTTAAGAAAAATCATTTGAAGAAGATTTTCACTTTTTACAGGCATCCGAATTTCTTTGCACCGATTGGAAAAGTCAAACTGATTATTTCAAGCAATCCTTCAAAACCTCGACAAATTTCCAGACGTCCAAAAACGAATTATAAAGCGGAACGGGCGCGACGCGGATCACATCAGGTTCGCGCCAATCGGCGATTACGCCTTCTTCTGTAATTGCCTTGAAAAGCGATTTGTCCGCGCTACGGACGCGAATCGAGAGTTGACAGCCGCGCTCGTTTGGATTTGAAGGCGTGATGACGGAAATGTGTTCGTCGCGGATCTCGCCCAATAAAAATTCTAAATAGTTTATGAGTTTGACAGACTTTTCGCGCAGGCGCTTCATTCCGGCTTCTTCAAAAATATCCAAAGATGCGCGTAAAGCGGCGAGTTGAAAGATCGGCGGATTCGAGATCTGCCAGCCTTCCGCTCCGCGCATCGGCTTGAATTCATCGCCCATCAAAAACCGCGTTTCTTTGTCGTGTCCCCACCAACCCGCAAAACGCGGCAGATCAAAAGCTTCGGCGTGGCGTTCGTGAACGAAAACACCGGCAATGCCGCCCGGACCTGAATTGAGATATTTATACGAACACCACGCCGCAAAATCCGCGTTCCAATCGTGCAAAGAAAGTTCGATATTTCCCGCCGCGTGCGCCAGATCAAAACCGACGACCGCACCAATTCTATGTCCGATTTCGGTGATCCGCTGCATATCAAAGGCTTGTCCGGTGTAGTAATTAACGCCGCCGAGCAAAATTAAGGCGATCGAATCGCCGTTTTCGGCAATTGTTTTTTCGATGTCTTCGATTCGCAAACACGTTTCATTTTCACGCGGCGTAAGTTCGATAAGCCATTCCGATTGCGGATTGCGGATTGGGGATTGCGGATTTTTTGCGGAATTTGAAATTTGAAATTTGAAATTTGAAATTTGCTGATGAAACAATATCTGTGACCCGACAGCGTATTGATCGGACGGAAACGCGCCTTTTTCGATGACGATTTTATATCTCGTCGCAGTAGGTTGATAAAACGAAACCATCAGAAGATGCAGATTGACGGTCAATGAATTCATTACAACTGTTTCATTGGCGTGCGCCCCGACGATCTTCGCCATCTGCTTTGTGAGAAATTCGTGATACGGCATCCACGGATTCGCCGCGTGAAAATGTC